>JAEEQL010000095.1 GCA_016285265.1 Lachnospiraceae bacterium | reverse complement strand
TAGTAGCTTTAGGAAACCTTTGCTCGACTTTATCATTATAAAAAAATCGAATTATATTTTACACATATTGTAATAATCAACAAAGTTGTAGAATTCTACATTTTTAGCGATTATCTCGATGCAATAAAAAAACACCCCAGGACAGTTGCCCTGAGGTGTAATAAATCGTATATGATTGTCCAAAGACGTAATACGTTGTAAAACGATTATCTCTTGGAGAACTGAGGCGCACGACGTGCTTTCTTGAGACCGTACTTCTTTCTTTCCTTCATACGAGGATCTCTGGTAAGGAATCCTTCCTTCTTGAGAACGGGTCTGTAATCAGCATCTGCCTCAAGGAGTGCTCTTGAAATACCGTGGCGAACAGCGCCTGCCTGACCTGTGGTTCCGCCACCCTTAACGGTAACGCTGATATCGAACTTTCCTTCGGTACCGGTTACAACGAGGGGCTGACGAACTATGGTCTTAAGGATCTCGGTTCCGAAATACTCATCGATGGATCTTCCGTTAACAACGATCTCACCTTTTCCGGCACTGAGATATACTCTAGCGACAGAAGACTTTCTTCTGCCGGTTCCGTAATATTTTACATCTGACTTCTTAGCCATTTCTTATCTCCCTTCTTAGAACTCAAGTACTTCAGGCTTCTGAGCTGCATGATTGTGCTCTGCACCTGCATAAACATGAAGCTTGGTGTACATCTGTCTTCCGAGAGGTCCCTTGGGAAGCATTCCCTTAACAGCACCTTCAACTACCTCACAGGGAGAGTTTGCAAGTCTGTCCTTAAGGGTCTCTTCCTTCATTCCGCCTACATAATCGGAGTGATCGTGATAGATCTTCTGATCAAGCTTCTTGCCGGTTACCTTAACCTTTGCAGCGTTGATAACGATTACATAATCACCGGTGTCAAGGTTGGGAGTGAAGATCGGCTTATTCTTTCCTCTCAGGACTGAAGCAACTTCAGATGCAAGACGTCCGAGAGTCTTATCTGTTGCGTCAACGACATACCACTTTCTCTCAATGGCAGCCGCACTGGGCATATAAGTTTTCATTTTATTCCTCCAAACAGTACATAAAAGAAAATCAAAATATCATGCTGCAGACTTAAGCGTTTGGGAGACGCATACATCACGGGTACTACCCCCTTGGCATATATGTGACAGGATCTGCATTATGCGGATGTCCGGGCCGCATAAACCCGCCACGGATTAACATTTTACAACACGGGTACGGTTAAGTCAACGAAAAATCGCGATTTTTGGGGACTTTTTTAGAAGGGATGATCCTCATATTTGTACCCGATAAGGGTAAGGCCGCATGCGGGGAGTGTGGGACCCGCTTTTCTGCGGTCCAGGGAATCTATTATTCCGGGAATCTCGTCCGCTTTTTTCCTTCCCAGACCGACCTCAAACAGGGTTCCGGCGATGATACGGACCATATTGTAAAGGAAGCCGCTTCCCGTAACGCTTATAACAGCCTCATTTCCGTCCTTTTTCACACTGCAGGCGTAAATCGTCCTGGTAAAGGTGGTTGCCTGGCTTCCTGCGGCGCAGAAGGCCGTAAAATCGTGTTCTCCGGTGAAGAACGCAGCCGCCCTGTCCATTTCCCCTATATCGAGATCATTGTACGTATAATGCGCATACAGGCGTTTTAAGGGCATACGTACCGGCGAGGTATAAATACGGTACTCATATGTCTTTCGGCAGTCCTGTTTCCTTGGGTGCCAGTCAGTGGGCACTTCGTCGGAGCATACGATGCTTATGTCATCCGGCAGGAGCTTATTGAGCACCATTGCCATCTTATCCGCGGGAATGGGTGTGTCGGCGTCAAATACGGCAACATTTCCGAGGGCATGAACCCCCGCATCCGTACGGCTTGCACCGATCACCTCGACCGGACTTCCGACCGCTTCTCTCACAGCCTCCGTAAGAACTCCTTCAACTGTGACCGCTCCGTCCTGGATCTGCCAGCCGTGATATGCCGTACCGTCATATGAAATTTTCAGTCTGATCCTTTTTTCCATGGAAAGATCACTTAGGGATAAAACTGCTGTAGATTGAATTGAAGAATCCGCTTATGACAGACCATCTTCCGATCCATACGCTTATGAGCACAAAAGAAAACAGAATGATATACGCCATCGCATCCCTCTTTTTATATATGAGGGGTTTCATCTTGGTCCTGCCGTCGCCGCCTCTGTAGCACCTCGCCTCCATCGCCATCGCGAGATCGCCGGCCCTTCTGAAAGCGGATACAAAAAGAGGTACAAGAACAGGCACAAGCGCCTTGGCTTTTTTGACTATATTGCCGCTCTCAAAATCAGCGCCCCTGGCAAGCTGGGCTTTCATGATCCTGTCGGTCTCTTCCATAAGGATGGGGATGAATCTGAGAGCTATGGACATCATCATCGCAACATCGCCTACCGGAACGCGGAATATCTTAAGGAAACGGAGTCCCTTTTCAAGACCGTCGGTAAGGTTATTGGGCGTGGTGGTAAGAGTGACTATGCTCGATCCCATAATGAGCATGGTGAGTCTGAAGAGCATGGTAAGTGCAACGCCGATGCCCTCGTAGGTAATGGTGAGCTTCCAAAAGCAGACTACGGCAGTTCCGGGCGTCAGGAACAGATTGATGAGGACCGTGAATACCAGTACGATCATTATTCCCTTGAGTCCCTTGGTGATGAACTTAAGAGGAACATGTGAGAGCTTTATCACTGTCAGAAGAAAAACCAGACCCAGAGCATATCCTGCGGGATTCTTGTAAAGAAAAAGAGCGATTATGAAAAGAAGAGTCCCCAAAAGCTTGACCCTGGGGTCAAGTCTGTGGACCGCACTGTCGGTCTGATAATATTGTCCTATCGTGATATCGCGGATCATTTATTTCTTCCCGTCACGGCTGCGAAGATCGAATCAGCGGCCTCGTTAACCGTGAGCACATCAGGATCGACATCAATTCCTTTGCCTTTAAGCATGCGGGCGATACGTGTGGATTCGGGTATGCCGAGTCCCATCGCTTCGAGCTCTTTCTCATGCGTAAAGACTTCCCTGGGAGTATCATCATATGCCACCTTGCCGCGGTCCATAACAATTACTCTTTCAACATATCTTGCGACATCCTCCATCGAATGGGATACAAGGATGATCGTCATTCCGCTCTCCTTATGAAGCGCGGATACCATATCGAGTATTTCATACCTTCCAACGGGATCGAGACCCGCGGTAGGCTCGTCAAGCACAAGGAAATCGGGCTTCATCGCAAGCACGCCCGCAATCGCCGCTCTTCTTTTCTGTCCGCCGGAAAGTTCGAATACGGAAGCGTAGTAAAGCTCCGTGGGGAAATCAACCTTTCTGAGTGCATCGAATGCGGCAAGCTCGGCTTCCTTTTTGGAAAGTCCCATATTCTTGGGTCCGAAACATACATCCGCAAAGACATCGGTCTCGAACAGCTGATGCTCGGGATACTGGAAGACCAGTCCGACATGCTTTCTCAGATCTTTTTTATCGAAATCCTTATCGGCGATATCCCTGCCGTTATAGTACACATTTCCCGAAGTCGGCAGCATAAGTCCGTTCAGGTGCTGGACAAGCGTTGATTTACCCGAACCCGTATGTCCGATGATACCTATGAACTGACCTTCCGGCAGCACAAGGGAAACATCGTCAAGAGCCCTGACGGGTGTTTCGGTATCGGCATTATATACTTGGCTTACGTGATCGAGTATCAACGGCATTTTTCTATTTCTTTCACAAGCTCTTCCGCGGTCAGTATTCCGTCCGGCAAAGGAAGACCTTTCTTCTTAAGTTCCCATGCGATACGTGCGGGGCCGGGAACATCGAGTCTGAGTTTTTCAAGTGTGGGCACATCCGCAAAGACCTCCCTCGGAGTTCCCTGCATGACAACCTTGCCCTTATCCATTACGAATATGCGATCGGCGTGTACCACCTCATCCATATAGTGCGTGATGAGTATTACCGTCATCTTTTCGACGTCGTTGAGACCTCTGATAGCCCTTACGACTTCTTTTCTTCCGGAAGGGTCAAGCATTGCGGTGGGCTCATCAAGGACTATGCATTTGGGGTGCATTGCGAGAACTCCCGCGATCGATACTCTCTGCTTTTGTCCGCCGGAAAGCTTATTGGGAGATTTCTTACGGTACTCGAGCATACCGACTGCCCTGAGGCTTTCTTCGACTCTTTCCCAGATCTCCTTGGTGGGAACGCCGAGATTCTCCGGTCCGAAGCCGACATCCTCTTCGACAACCTGACCGATGATCTGGTTATCGGGATTCTGGAAGACCATTCCGGCACAGCTTCTTACATCCCAGAGCTTGTCATCATCCTTGGTATTCATGCCTCCGACGTAGACGGTTCCCTCGGTAGGATAAAGTATCGCATTCAGATGCTTGGCAAAAGTAGACTTACCGGAACCGTTATGTCCGAGTATGCCCACAAACTCTCCCTGTCTGACATCAATGTCGACATGATCGAGCGCAGTCGTAACATCGGTGGGATTTCCCTCCTCGTCACGCCTGATATATTCATATACAAGATCTTCTGCCTTAACAATATCCATAGAAAATTATTTTACCCTAATAGGAATAAAGAAACAAGGGGAGGAGCCTTAAGCCGTACCCTGTTTTGCTCCGCTTTTCAAAAGTCCGAAAGGGTGGTATTCTTTTACGGATGAAAGAATTATTCGGAAATGAAAAATTCAGGCGCATGGTGTTCTTCATCATGCTGGGCATACTTCTCATCGGTCTCATCACCGCCGTCTCCAGGTCAAACAGTGAGACTCTTTCGGAATATGCACAGAGGAATCCCGAAGCCGCATACGCCGAAACGGACAGCAGCTGGAAGGACGCATACACCACCGATGTAAGCAGTAACGGTCAGTAAACAGCCGACGAGGCTGTACGGCTCTCACAGATAATGACATACAAAAAGTCCGGTGCATCTGCACCGGACTTTTTAGTCTTAAGAATTATACGAGCTCGATGATAACCTGCATTGCAGCATCGCCCTTTCTCTGGCCGAGCTTGATGATGCGGGTGTATCCGCCGTTGCGGTTAGCATACTTGGGAGCGATCTCATCGAAGAGCTTGTTGGAAAGATCGATCTCCTTAACGGATCTCTTCTTGCCCTTGTTCTCGGTTGAAACTTCGGTAACGGGGTAGAGAACCTTGAGCATCTGGCGTCTTGCGTGAAGTCTTGAAGGCTTATCCTTCTTGATCTCCTTTTCTACCTCATCGTAAACGGTAACGGTTACGCCGTTCTCCATCTTGACGAGCTTGCCGTCCTTGTCTCTGGTGGTCTCGGAAAGAACCTTTCCGGACTCCTTGTCAACGATCTGCTTTACTCTCTTTCCGTCCTTGTCCTTACGAGCTACCTTAGCGGTAACCTTAACGGTCTCGAAATTATCCTTCTCCTTAACTGCAAGAGCGATAAGTCTCTCTGCAATTCTCTGGATCTCCTCAGCCTTAGCTTCGGTGGTGGTGATGCGGCCGTTCTCGATAAGAGCGGTAACCTGGTTTCTTAAAAGAGCTTTTCTCTGGGAAGAAGTTCTTCCGAGCTTTCTGTAATGTACTGCCATTTTAGTTTTCCTTTCTGTGATACGGTACAATCGGAACGTGCCCTGTGGTCTTACCATTCCTATGCATTTATCCGTTCTACAACGCTTCGGGCGAACTCATCGGTTTTACCGCCCTCGCGCAAATCAATCAGTTATCTGAAGCCTTGAAGCCATAGCCGAGCTCTTCGAGCTTGAGCTGAACCTCATCAAGAGATTTCTTTCCAAGGTTTCTTACCTTCATCATATCCTCTGCAGTCTTCTCGCAAAGCTCTGCAACGGTGTTGATTCCGGCACGCTTGAGACAGTTGAAGCTTCTTACGGAGAGCTCAAGATCCTCGATGCTCATTCCGTCAACAGTCTTGCTCGAGTTCTCTTCTCTGGGTCCTCCGATGAACTCGATCCTCTGTCCCTTCTCGGAAAGATCGATGAAGAGTCCGAGGTGATCGGAAAGAACCTTAGCGGAAAGGCTTACTGCCTCTTCGGGAGTCATGGTTCCGTTGGTGTAGACATCAAGGGTGAGCTTATCGTAATCAGTGCTCTGTCCTACACGGGTGTCTTCAACGGTAGCGTTTACTCTCTCAATGGGAGTGTAGATAGCATCAACAGCGATGGTTCCGATGCTGTGATCTCCGGGACGGAGTCTGTCTGCTCCTACATATCCTCTTCCCTCGGTTACAACAAGCTCCATATAGAGCTTAGCGTTCTTGCCGCAAAGAGTTGCGATAACCTGGTCGGGATTGGCGATCTCAATGTCGGGATCGTGGTGAATATCGGAAGCCTTTACAACGCCTTCGCCCTCAGCCTCGATGTACATGGTCTTGGGCTCGCCGCTCTCATCAGAATTGCTGATGGCAAGGCTCTTGATATTAAGGATGATCTCAGTCATATCCTCTTTAACGCCGGGGATGGTGCTGAGCTCGTGCTGTACTCCGTCAACTTTGATCTCACTTACGGCAAAGCCGGGAAGTGATGAGAGCATGATCCTGCGGAGTGAATTGCCGAGTGTGATACCATATCCTCTCTCGAGGGGCATGATAACAAAGCGGCCATATCTTTTATCATCGGACTTTTCAATCTTTATTGAAGGTCTTTCGAAATCTGTCACTAATATACCCTCCTGTATTTTCCAAATACATTTTATCGGTTACTGTCCGTTTTTATTACTTGGAATAAAGCTCGACGATAAGCATCTCGTCTACGGGAACGTCGATCATCTCTCTGGTGGGAAGATTCTTTACGGTTCCCTTGAAGTTCTCAAGATCTCCGTCAAGCCACTCGGGAACAAGTCTTCCGCCGGTAACTTCGGCGATCTCCTTGTATCTGGTAAGTGACTTAGCCTTCTCGGTAAGCTCGATAACATCTCCTGCCTTTACGAGGTATGAAGGAATGTTGATCTTCTTGCCGTTGACCATAACATGCTTATGGCCTACAACCTGTCTTGCCTCACGACGGGTTCTCGCAAGTCCGAGACGGAAAATAACATTGTCAAGACGGCTCTCAAGCATGGTCATGAGGTTCTCACCGGTCATTCCCTTCATGCGGTCAGCCTTCTCATAATAGTTACGGAAAGGCTTCTCGAGAACGCCGTAGATGAACTTAGCCTTCTGCTTCTCACGAAGCTGGGTGCCGTATTCACTTACTTTCTTTCCAATGCGCTGATTCTGACGATTGGACTTCTTGTCATAGCCGAGAACTGCGGGCTCAATGCCGAGTGCTCTGCATCTCTTAAGTACCGGTACACGATTTACTGCCATTTCTATAATTCCTTTCTAAATGTAGTTTACAACTTCCGGATCATCCGAAAGCCTTCCTCCTACTGGTTAACAAAAACTGATTATACGCGACGTCTCTTGGGAGGTCTGCATCCGTTGTGAGGAACGGGGGTTACGTCGGTGATGGAAAGGACATTGAGTCCTGATGCAGCAAGTGCTCTGATAGCTGCTTCTCTTCCGGTTCCGGGTCCCTTTACGAATACATCCACATCCTTAAGTCCGTGTACAAGAGCTGCCTTTGTAGCGGTCTCTGCAGCAACCTGTGCAGCATAAGGAGTAGATTTCCTTGAACCTCTGAAGCCCAGTCCGCCTGCGCTTGCCCAGCTCAGTGCATTTCCCTGTGCATCCGTAAGAGTAACGATAGTGTTATTGAAGGATGCCTGGATGTGTGCCTGGCCATGTTCAACGTTTTTCTTGACACGCCTTTTAGCGCCTGATTTTGAATCTGCCATGATAAACTAACCTACTTTCTGTTATGCTTAACTAATTACTTCTTCTTATTTGCAACGGTACGCTTGGGTCCCTTACGGGTTCTAGCGTTGTTCTTGGTGTTCTGTCCGCGAACGGGAAGTCCCTTTCTGTGACGTACACCACGGTAGCAGCCGATCTCCTGAAGAGTCTTGATGTTAAGTGCAACTTCTCTTCTGAGATCACCTTCTACGATTACTCCCAGCTTATTGATGGAATCGGTTATCTTCTTAACCTCATCATCGGTAATATCCCTAACTCTGGTATCGGGATTAACACCTGCGTCAGCAAGGATCTTGTTTGACGTGGTTCTTCCGATTCCGTAAATGTAGGTAAGACCGATCTCAATCCTTTTATCTCTGGGGAGATCTACACCTTCAATACGAGCCATTACTAATTCCTCCTAAATGTGATGCCCTTTTGCAAAGCATCTGTTTCTTGTATGATCCGCGTGGTCTGATTATTACGCTTCACATACGGTTACCAATTGATTGGGGCTGATGCCCAACCGGACTCATCAGATCATCCGATCTTTCCGTTTCTTCCTAATATGAAATGTCACGTATTAGGGATATCAAGAAACGGTATCAAGAAGTAACAGGTGTATATCAACCCTGTACCTGCTTGTGTTTGGGATTCTCACAGATAATCCTGATGCGTCCTTTTCTCTTGATGACTTTGCACTTTTCGCACATCGGTTTTACAGAACTTCTAACCTTCATCTCAAAGCCCTCCTTTCAAAAAAGACCATTTTCGAATATACCACAAGGATTGCCTCGTGGCAAGCACTTTTTTATATCAATAAAGTCCGGCAAAAACGAACTTCTGATATCAGTTTTTTGTGATGATCAACCGGGGCAGCTTACTTGTCTCTCCAGATGATACGTCCCTTGGTGAGATCATAGGGAGAAAGCTCCATTGTGACCTTGTCACCGGGAAGGATACGTATGAAGTTCTGACGAAGTCTTCCGCTTATGGTAGCCAGCACCTGATGTCCGTTCTCAAGTTCAACCTTGAACATGGTATTGGGAAGCTTCTCGACTACAACACCGCCAATTTCGATTACATCACTTTTCGACATTAAATACTCCTCTTTATTGCGGGTCATTCAAGACCCAGTTCCTTTTCCTTTTCACCCAGAGAAAGGATCTCCGGATATCCATCCGTTATAAGGATGGTGTTTTCATAATGAGCAGCCCATGATCCGTCGCTTGTGACGACCGTCCAGTCATCATCAAGGATCTCTATATCGGGGCGTCCCATTGTGATCATGGGTTCAACGGCAAGCGTATTGCCTTTTGAAAGGCGCGGGCCTTTCGTTTTCTTGTGATAGTTCGGGATCATGGGATTTTCATGAAGCTTTCGGCCGATGCCGTGTCCCGTAAGTTCCCTTATAATACCGTAATCGCTTTCCGTTTCTTCTATATAAGCTGCTACGGCATTTGAAATATCATAAAGCCTGCCTCCGCTCACTGCCGCCTTCATGGCTGCGAAAAATGCGGATCTGGTGCTCTTTATAAGCTGTGCGCATTCGGGTGAGATACTGCCGACTCCGAATGTCCTTGCGGCATCCGAGTGGTATCCGTTCATCTCGATACCCGCATCAATGCTGATGATATCGCCTTCCTTCAGAACTCTCTTCTGTGAAGGGATACCGTGTACCACCTCATCATTTACGGAAGCGCATATGCTGGCGGGATAGCCTTCGTAGTTCTTGAAATTCGGCCTTCCGCCAAGCTTGCTGATAAGCTTTTCAGCTTCAAGGTTAAGCTGATATGTCGTGATGCCCGGACGTATCATCTCGCTGAGTTCATCAAGCATCACTCCCAAAGCCTTATTGCACTTGCGCATGCATTCGATGGCTTTTTCATCTCTTACCGGGATCATGATCATCCGAGAATGGAGATGATATCTGCGAATACGTCCTTCATGTCCCTGGTTCCGTCAACGGTCTTGAGGACATTTCTCTCAGTG
>JAEEQL010000094.1 GCA_016285265.1 Lachnospiraceae bacterium | reverse complement strand
TGTTTCCCCTCACCGCCACTAAGAAGCGAGATCACCGCATCCGCGTGAACCTCCCCTATATCCTTTTTGTGGGGGGTAAGGTCGGTCAGAAGCTCCAGGATAAGGAGCGATGCGATGATATCCGGAAGCTCATCGAAAGCCTTCCTGTCCACCCTGAAGGTTCCGGGGGCATCCGATGAAACGGTATTTTTCCTGGCCTCAGCGACTCTTTCGCCGAGGTAATCCGATATCTCGCGGAGCTTTCTTGACGCATCAGATATATGCTCCGGCGCCGCACTGCATATCCTGCAGGCTTCCGGGATGATCACATTCCTGATCCTGTTCCTCGCATAGGAATTGTCCGAATTGGTGCGGTCCGTCCTGAAGGATATTTCCTTTTCCGCAAGGTAATCTTCGATATCCTTCCTGGACATATCTATGAGAGGTCTTATGATACGGCCTCTTTCGGAGCCGATACCTCCGAGACCCTTTATGCCGGTTCCTCTGAACAGATTAAACAGAACCGTTTCGGCATTGTCCTCGAGATGATGTGCAACCGCGATCCTTACGCTGCCCTCGGGAAATGAGCATTCCTTTTCCCAGGCAAGGGCTTCGCTTTCAAAGCATTCGTACCTGAATCTTCTTCCGGCTTCTTCCTCTGAAAGCCCGTTTTCGGAAGCGTATGCGGGTATGTCCTTTTTGATCTCTTTAAATGAAACCCCGTGCTCCTTACAGATATTCTCCACAAAAAGAGAATCCTCATCCGCTTCACTTCCGCGGATCATATGGTTTATATGAATGACACGGATGTCAGAACTGTCAAAGCGGTCAAGCAGCAAAAATAAAAGGCAGATGGAATCTGCCCCGCCGGACACCCCTGCGATCAGATGCATTCCTGCATCGGATACGGGGATGCCATCCATATACTTTTTAAAGATGACTTCCGCTCCGGCTTTCACTAATTGTCCTCAAGCTTAAATATGATCTCGCCCTCATTTACAAGCCCGAGTTTTTCATGGGCCTGTTCCTCGGCATATGCCTTGGTCTGGACGTATTTTTCAAGTTCGTTGAGCTCCTCCGTGCGTTCGAGCTGTGCGGCGATCTGCTCATCAAGCGCCTGATCCTGCTGCTCGTAAACACTGAGTCTCTGCTTAACATCTCTTATCTGTACAAGAACAACAAGCGAGATAAGGGATACGATAACGGCGAAAAGAATATAACCCGAAGCACCGCTTCTTCTGCGGCGTTTCTCCATCGCGGTCATTGTACGGTTTCCGGTTCTTTCCTTTGCAGCCATTACAGTTCCTCGTACATCGCATCGGCCTCTTCCTTTTTGACCGTCTCGCGAACATCGGTGACCTTCACCTTAAGTTCCCTGTTTCCGAAGGATATGCTCAGTATGTCCCCGACCTTGACCTCGGCGGATGCCTTGGCAGGTCTGTCGTTGATCGTCACCCTTCCCGCATCGCATGCGGAGTTGGCAACAGTCCTTCTTTTTATCAGTCTTGAAACCTTAAGATACTTGTCGAGTCTCATTATAAAACTCCCGATACAAAAGTGCACCCGCCTGACTCATCAAACGGGTGCGCTGTTATTCATAACATGAAAATTAGTTAAGAGCGTCCTTAAGAGCCTTGCCTGCCTTGAACTTAGGAGCCTTGGAAGCCTTGATCTTCATAGCCTTTCCGGTCTGAGGATTTCTTCCCTCTCTGGCTGCTCTCTTAACTACTTCGAAGGTTCCGAAGCCGACAAGCTGAACCTTGTCACCCTTCTTAAGAGCCTTGGTGATAACCTCGGTGAAAGAATTAACTGCCTTCTCAGCGTCCTTCTTGGTAAGATCGGCAGAATCTGCGATAGCAGCAATCAATTCGGTCTTGTTCATGTTGTTACTCCTCCTGTTTTATAAGAATGTTTGGGGTGGTTTTTGTATCTTGAAACCACTAAGTAATTTTATAAACAGTTCATGCCTCTTTGTCAAGGAAAATAGGGCGTTTCAACGAAAATATCGCAAAAATCGGCATTTTCTCAAAAAACGCTTGACAAATCTGGGTTTCAAGGGTTTTGAGGCTCAAGATCCGTGAACGAAAATGACATGTCGGAAAGTGCATTGTCGACACTGATCGTATAGCTTCTCGTATTGCATCCGGGACTGCTTAATGTGACCACGTGAGTACCCTCCGCTTTCTTGAAATAGCATGGCACCACTCCGACATAATTTCCGTCGATATAGCACTCTGCACCCGCAGGTGCATTTATATATACGCGATAATATGACGCGCTTGTCACATCCTGTCCGGATGAGTTGCCGCTCACATCGTTTGCGCTGCTGTTGCCGGACGAAGAGGTATTTCCGCTCACATCGTTATTGCCGCTTACGTCGGAAGCTTCTTTTTCCTTCTCGAGAGTAATGCTGATACCGGCATTTTCTTCGCCTACGCTTAAGTATCTTGTAAGCGTCACATAGCCTTCGCATGTGCACATCAGCTGATGCAGTCCGTAAGTAAGGGATACAGCCTTGGAGGTGTCCGCTTTTTCCCCGTCAATGTACAGAGTCGCATCCGAAGGATTGAGCGAGAACAGAACAAGTCCTTCCTTGGGAACCTCGGGAACGACATCGGACAGATCGAGCACCGTCTCAAGTCCCTTCTTTATCGTAACGCTCCTGTCGACCATGGTTCCGTCGGCGGAAACGACCACGTTGTAGGTTCCTTCCGGAACGGTAAGGAGCATATCATCGGTGACCTTCCATATGAATTTGGTACCGACCTCTATCCAGCCTCCGACGAAGTATTCATGGCCGGAAAGCCTTAAGTATCCGTGCCCCTTGTCAACATTGATGCTGTAAACGGTCGAATCTATCCCGTGGAAAGTGAGCACATCGACGCTGTTTAACTCCTGGTACAAAAGCTCTTCCCTGCCCGAATAGCAGAAGCAGTCATCGGCAAGCTTGTAAATATCGGAGCCGATGGTAACTTCCTTCTTAACGCTGTCAAAAATATACTGGTCGGTGGAAGGCTTCGTCCATGCATCGGGTGAAAGTGACGCAAGTGTCAGGTGCCTCTTGCTCTTTACGAACCTTACGTTCAGAATATCACCGACATTTATCTGATTCAGTGAGATCAGGCTGTTATACCTGTCATAGAAGCCTGTGGTTCCGTCATATCCGAGGGTGTATCTTCTGTGATTGGTCCTGTTCAGGAAGGTAAGCGTTCCCTCTTCGGTGTTCTTGTCCACAAGGACCGCCGTATCCGTGGAATCGTAATCATAGGTTCCGTACAGGATGAATCCGGTATCCTGATCCTGCGTCTGCGGAAGCTGCGAAACCGGCTGCGGAGTGAAAGGTCCCGTGCAGCCCGAAAAGCACACCGCTGTCATCACCGCGCACAGCATATATGCCCGGGTTTTTCGTATTATGTTATATAGTTCCGACCAACTGATCATATAAATTCCTCTGCGATCGAAAGAAGCTTTTTCTTTTCATTCAGTGAGGGATCTTCCAGAACACGATTCAGAAGCATTCCGAGTATCTCACCCATGGCCGGGCCCGGCTTTATCCCGAGCTCTATGAGATCCCTTCCGCTGACCGCGAGTGTCCTGAGGCTGCAACATTCGCCCTCTCTCATGATCCTCTCGTATTCCCTGCCGTAATCATTCAGATTTTCAAGCTTTTCCCGCCTCATGAAATCACTCTGGGCAAGGACATCTGCTCTCATTACTTCGAGCAGACGTTGAAAATCATCCTCCATAACGGACACTGCTTTCCTGACAAGCTCCGGAGTGCATTTCTTTCCTTTGGACATGTCGTGATGCCTGATCAGCCTGCATACGCGGTAAACAGTATCGTTATCAAGCTTCCATCTCCGCATTATCTCTTCGCCCATCTTCGCGCCGACCGCAGGATGCCCGTGGAAGTGTGTGATACCTTTTTCGTCTATGGTCAGGGTATCGGGCTTTCCGATGTCATGGAGCAGCATCGCGAATCTGACAATTCTGTCATTTTCCGAAAGTCTTACGGATTCGGTGATATGCTTGCCGACATTGAAGCAATGGTGGGGATGAACCTGCGGTGTATCAAAAGCCTTATCGAACTCGGGGAAGAACACCTTCGTAAGTCCCGTTTCATAAAGCGTCTCTATCATCTCGGGATGATCGGAAACAAGAAGCTTTGTGAGCTCGGTTGTGATCCTTTCCGCTGAAACCCTGGAAAGCGTGGGTGCAAGCTTTTTGATCGAAGCAAGTGCCTCGTTATCAATGCCGTATCCGAGCTTAGCCGCAAATCTCACGGCCCTCATCATGCGGAGCGCATCCTCGGAAAATCTCTCATCCGCACAGCCCACGCATCTTATGACCTTTTTTTCTATATCGTCCCGTCCGCCGAACAGATCGACGAGCCCTTCACTGTCATTATACGCCATGGCGTTGATCGTAAAATCACGCCTCTTAAGATCCTCTTCAAGCGAAGGCACGAAAGTCACCTTGTCGGGATGCCTTCCGTCGGAATATGCACCGTCGGTACGGTAAGTGGTCACTTCATATCCCTCGTCACCGATCATGACGGTCACCGTTCCGTGCTCTATCCCGGTATCGATCGTACGCCTGAAAAGCTCCTTAACCTGCTCCGGAAGCGCATTCGTGGTTATATCCCAGTCATCGGGAACAAGGCCCAGAAGACAGTCTCTTACACAGCCGCCCACGATATATGCTTCGTAGCCGGCACCGGTAAGTTTATCGATTATGGATTTGGCGTCTTTGGGGATACGTATTTCCATGGTCAAAATAAAACGGCCGTGATCGGGAGTCGCCTCCTTATCTCACGGCCGTAAAATACATGTCAGAGCTTATTATTCCGTTTCGGTCAATGCGCTTTGTACTTCCTGGAGCATTGCCGCAGTCTCTTCGAGAGATACATACTTGAGATTGCCCTTGGGATCGTCAACCGTTACGGTAGCGGTAAGTCCCGCAAGATATGCATCCATGCTCTCCGACTCTATGAGATTTCTAATAGTATAATACCACGAAGGCTTTCCTTCGCCCACATAATAAATCACATAAGTCTCGCCGGCTGCCTCGTCAAGGTAATAGGTGACATCACCCTTTGCTCTTGAAGCATCAAGGATCCATGTGCTGAGATCTCCGGGAAGCTCTCCGCCCGAAAGTCCCTCGTAAAGTCCGCCGTTTCCGGTGCCGGAATCGCTGTACTTATCTACAAGTGCAATGAAAGCGTCCTCTGAAGCTCCGGTGCTGTTGAACTCAGCAATGATCTCATCACCGGTAGCGTCGGGAGTGGAGATGATCCTTGCGGTAAGGCTTGTTGCGGTATCCTGATATCTTGCAACGAAGCCTGCGATGTAATAGCAGTTGGTGGTTTCCGCTTCAACGACCGTGGTGTCTCCTTCTTTTCTGGAAGGATCGATAAGCCAGTTTCTTACCTGATAATTGACGGAAGCTGCTCTTTCGCCGGTATGTACATCTCCGTCATCAAATACGGTATCCTCGATATCGTCAGCCTTTTCCTTGGCTTCCTTCATTGCTGCCTCGATCTCGGCTTCGGAAGGAGTGTAGGTTCCGTCCTCCGCTACGGCTGCGCCTTCATCGGCAAGCTCGGTAGGCTCTTCGGGAAGCTCTGCTTCAACCCTGATAAGGTTGTAATCGAAAAGATCGTAATCATCCGCATCTTCCGCATAACGGGCATCTATAGCGGCATCGTCGGGAGTAAAGCTTGCCTGTTTGTCATCCGAGAAATGAGCGATAAGGAATGATTCCTTTACAAACTTCTCGACTCTTCTCTGTGTGGCATACTCTCCGAGAGACTCCTTGTAATACTCACCGAGGCTGAGTTCCGCTTCCTTGGCGCCGGACTTCATGGCCTCAAGGTATTCCTCGTAATCCTTGGTGATATCGCAGGTATATCCTTCCTTTTCAAGCTCAGCGGTAAGAGCGACGGTGCTCTTGATACGCTCTACGGCTTCCTTGGTGAAATAATCCCTGAAGGTCAGAGTGTTGTCATACATCTCATTCTCGATGGTGTTTACATCCATTCCGTAGTAGGAAAGGTATGAGCCGTAATTCTTGACATAAGCGTTCTTGATCATGTTGTAGTTGTAATCAAACTCAACACGGCTTATATCCCTTCCGCCGATGGTGCATACCGTCTCATGGATGGCAATATATCTTCTGATGGGAAAAGAAAGAATGAGCGCAAGGATCGCAGCCAGGATCACGAGTCCTATGGTCTTCCAGACCCACTCCTCTCTTCTGGCGCGCTTTTTGGCCTTTGCACGCTGCTCCATCTTAATATCATAGTGCGTCCTGACAGCTTTTTCTTCGGTCACTGTCTTGTTTTCTGCACTTTCTTTATTCTCGGACATTACTGATCTCCTTTCTGATCGGCAGACTTTTACGTCTGTGTCGGACAATGCCTTATTCTATCCCATTTTCGGCGATTTGGAAAGTTTTTTCATAAATATAGCGGACAAAGAGGTCTGCGATATCGACATCGGTATTCGCATAGAGCATCCTTGCTCCGGCCGCATCTTCGATCTCATTTGGGACCGGGCCTCCGTTATGCATTATAAGATCGAGTCCTATGTAATCGGGCTTAAGCTCTTCGCAGACTCTGCGGGCAAAGTCCGTCATCTCCTCATCGGGAGTTACTTCTTCGGCGCATCCTCCGAGCGAAAAATTGCTCCGAAAGTCTGCTTCCGAAGTCCTTTTTATCGCGGAAATGATCTTTCCTCCGAGTATGTAGAGCCTTATGTCGGTCCCGGGCTCATCGCACATTTCCTGGATCACAAGGTCCGAAGGATCCCTCCCGTCAAGTATCTTCGAAAGCTCTTCTTCGTTTTCGGCCATAAAGACGCCGCTCCCGCCGTGACCGGCTCTTTCCTTTACGATAAAGGGAAAGGAAAACGGGATATCGCAGGGGGGTGTGTCGCCGCGGACCGTTTCCATCACCGGAAGACCGAGCTTTTTAAAAAATCCGTATTCCTCAAGTTTGTCATTACCTATGCGGACGGTTTCCGAATCATTGAAGCTCCGGATGCCCCTTTCCTCAAAATACGCCGAAACGCGGGGGTCCCTCGACCTGTTTATGACAAAGGAAGGATCCGGGATCTCTTCGTGATCTTCGGGCGTTTTCAGCAAAAGATCGACTCCCCTCTCCTTAAAAAGGGAGGTGAGCCGGTCTATGAACCACCTGTTTTTCTCTATGTCTTCTTTTGCGTAGACGAGGAGTGCGTACTTTTCCATTTTATGCACCCATCACTTCCGCGATATGGGAAATGATATGCTCAGCCATGTTTATTCCCGTGCATTCAAGGGTCGTCTTGAAATGGGGATTGGAATTGACCTCGCAGATTATAGGTCCGTCTTTACCGAAAAGAACGTCGACACCGGCAAAATCAAGGCCTATCGCCTTGCAGGCATCTATCGCGATCTTCGCCTGTGCCTCGGATGCCTCGTACTTCTTCATGCTTCCGCCGTTTGTGATATTGGAACGGAAGTCATTATCATTGTATCTGTACATCGAAGCGACCACGCGGCCTCCGACCACATTGACACGCACATCCCTGCCCGCGGATTCCTCGATATATTCCTGCATTATAAAGGGATGCTCCTTAAAGGAAGCGATCAGTCTCTCGGCTTCGTAGGCATTGCTTGCAAGGTGGACCTGCTGCCCGAACGATCCGCGGTTTTCCTTGATGACCATCGGATATCCGAGCTTTTCCTCGGCCTTTCTGAGAAAGTTCATATCCGTGCATCCGAATGCGGGATACGCTTTGGGTGAAAGGAAGGTAAGCGGAGTCCTGATACCGCCGGCCTGGAGTGCGATCGCCGTCTGACCCTTGTCATCGCAGGTCTCGATGCTGTCTGATGAATTAAAGAGTCTGAGGCCCATCTTCTCGAGGCGCCTGGCCAGAAGAATATCCTTGTCCCAGAAGATCGCAAAATCGGGGAGTTTCAGCGGAGCGAACTCGCTCTGGACGCTGCAGAAGATATCGGATGAAGTCTTCATTTCGAGGCTTACGCCGATCTTTTTTCCCGCATCCAGAAGAAGCTCGTAGATCTCGCTGAATTTATCCCATTTTACGAATGAATTTACTATTAACCAGCCGTTCAATATTTTTTCCTTTTATCAGTTCTTTCTGTACTGGACGGGAGTCATTCCGTAGGTCTTCTTGAAGAGCCTGTTGAAATGCTCGACATTGTCGTATCCGATCTCCTCGGCGATCTTTTCGATGCTCTTGCCGGTTTCCTTAAGAAGGGTCTTGGCTCTCTTGAGTCTTTCGATCCTGAGGACATCCTGGAAAGTTTCACCGGACTTGTCCTTGATGTATTTGGATATGTAAGGTCTTGATAAGTGGAACTGCTCCGCAAGATCGTCAAGGGTAACGCTTCTGTAATTTCTCTGGATGAAGGTAAGGATCTCTACAAGTCTCTCCTCACGTCCGCGGTTTACATGCTGGTCGGTCGCAACCTTATTGACAACGCTTACGAGTGCGGCATTTGATGCCTTGATGATATCCTCATCGACACCTACGCCCCAGTATGTCTTTCCCTCGGATACGACACTTACATATGCCGCAGCCTTGGAGGAACTGGTCTTGGAGATCGCGTGCTCCTCGTATCCGGTGAGCTCGTAATCGACACCCAGGTAAAGCTTAAGTGCGTTGCTCACGGAGTCGAGACGTCCGTTTCCTATTGTTGAAACATCGATCTCGCCGTTCTTGTCCTTGAAGCTTACGGCTGCCTCTATTCCGGCATCGCCGAGCTGCTTGTAGTGGATGGCGGTTACGTCGAATACGGGTCTTGAAGTGATGTAAACATCCTCGAATACCTGGAACATCTCATCGGGCTTGAGCTCCTTGTGCTTTCTGTCGGAGACGCCCTTCATCAGGTATCCTACCTCTTCCTTCATCGCAGCGGGAAGGCTGAAACCGAACTGCTGCTTGAGAACGAATGCAACACCGCCCTTGCCCGAGGTGGAATTGATACGGATGACATCGGATTCGTACTCTCTTCCGATATCGGTGGGATCGATGGGGATATAGGGAACATCCCAGCGCTTTCCGGTCTTGCCGTCCGCACGGTAGTTCATTCCCTTGCTGATAGCATCCTGATGCGAACCGGAGAATGCGGTAAATACGAGGTCTCCGCCGTAAGGTGTTCTTTCGTGGACCTTCATATTGGTGTACTTTTCATATGCTTCGCGGATAGCCATGATGTTCGAGAAATCAAGTCCGCTGTCAACTCCGTGTGTCATCATGTTGATGGCTACGGTCACAAGGTCGACATTACCGGTTCTCTCGCCGTTTCCGAAAAGAGTGCCCTCGACCCTGTCCGCTCCCGCAAGAACACCGAGCTCCGCATCGGCAACTCCGGTACCTCTGTCATTGTGGGGATGAACGGATACGACCACGCCCTCACGGTACTTGAGATTATCGGACATGAATTCGATCTGGTCTGCGAAAACATGGGGCATTGCTACCTGTACGGTGGAAGGAAGGTTGATGATCGCCTTCTTTTCGGGAGTGGGCTTCCAGACGTCGAGAACAGCGTTGCAGACCTCAAGTGCAAATTCGGGCTCGGTCTGTGAAAAGCTTTCGGGGCTGTACTCGAACATGAAGTTTCCGTCGGTCTCGTCGGCGAGCTTTTTGAGGAGCTCGGCACCGTCTACGGCAAGCTTCTTGATCTCGGCCTTTTCCTTCTTAAAAACCTGCTCCCTCTGCTCAACCGAGGTTGAGTTGTAGAGATGTACGATGGCCTTGGGGCATCCCTTGACCGCATCGAAGGTCTTGCGGATGATGTGCTCCCTCGCCTGGGTCAGAACCTGGATCGTGACATCATCGGGGATCATATCCTTCTCGATGAGCGCACGGATGAATTCGAATTCGGTATCGGAGGATGCGGGGAATCCGACCTCG
>JAEEQL010000093.1 GCA_016285265.1 Lachnospiraceae bacterium | reverse complement strand
AGTTCCGTCCTCACTCATTCTCTCGATCTGGCGAAGTCTTGCAATACGGGACTGGATGGTACGGAAGTTGGTAAGCATACCGCCGAGCCATCTCTCATTTACGAAATACATACCGCAACGCTCAGCCTCAGTCTTAACTGCATCCTGAGCCTGCTTTTTGGTTCCTACGAAAAGGATTGTTCCTCCCTGGGAAACGATCTCGCTGACTGCCTTGTAAGCCTCATCAAGCTTACCTACGGTCTTCTGAAGGTCGATGATGTGGATGCCGTTGCGCTCGGTGAAGATGTAGGGAGCCATCTTAGGGTTCCAACGTCTGGTCTGATGACCGAAGTGCACACCGGCTTCAAGAAGCTGTTTCATAGAAATAACGCTCATTTTAGATCCTCCTTATAATTGTTAATCTTCCGCAAGTTTTTTAATGAACCTAAGCGTCGGCGGTTCAAACCCGGATCGGGACCCCGCGGGGCACACCCTACCGGTAAAACAAGCGTGTTTAATAGTGACAACGCTCGAATTTTACCATACGAGCCTGTCTATTGCAAGGGAATTATGAAAGAAAATGGGGAAAAAAAGACAGATCAGACGTGCTTCATTTCCATCTTGTTTTCATACATCCTGTCATCGGCACGCTTAAGACTCCTGGCGAAGGCATCGTCTTCGGATCTTAAGAGCTTGTCTATCCCGATCCCGACAGAAATGCGGTAAGGCTTGTTCTCGTCCTCACACTTTTTGATTATGCTCTCACGGACGTCCGAAATAAGCGCATCCATCTCCGCTTCATCGACGGGGCGGACAATGAGAATGAATTCGTCGCCGCCGTAACGCGCAAGAAAGATCGGCATATGGTGATTCCTTATCACCGATGTAATGGCACTTGAGATAATGACCAGCGCACTGTCGCCTTCCGAATGGCCGTAGGTATCATTGATCATTTTGAAATCATTGATATCCATCATCACTATAAAGGTATTACGGCCCTCGGTAAACAGATTGGATTCCTGGGAAACATACCTGAGAAGCTGGCCCCTGTTATTGAGGTTTGTAAGGGGATCGGTGGATATACGGGAATCCATCGACTTAATGTAAAAGATAAGCATGAGTATGGTGCTGGCAAAGCAAAAGATCGGAAGCTCCGGCATAAGCACCATCTGGAGCAGTCCGCCCGCGATAGCCATGATCGGAAACCCGCCGATGTACAGATGTTTTTTCTTTTCAAGCGGATTCTTCTCTTTAACGGCCTTCCGTATCGTATATACAAGAACAGCGATTATATAGATATTGGGAATGGTACAGATGAATACATCAAATAAACGCGTGGATCTGAAATCCGCAGTAATGAGCAGTCCGGGAGCTGCAATATAAACAATAAGGATCACTACCACCGATACAAAAAGCGGAAAGATAAGCGCGTGTTTGATGATAAGCCTGTTCCTTCCGGGAATCTGCTCTTCCGCCATGACATAGAGAAGCCATCTGTATGTGATGACCGTTACAAGAACAAAATTGGCAAAGGTAGTCACCATCACCGAAAATGTACTTACGGGAAAAACACCGGAATCAACACCCGACCAGATCGCATCCGAAATAAAATACAAAAGAAACGCAAAAAGAGCATGATCATACTTGATCTGCTTTTCCTGCTTATCGATGCTGGTATGATCATGATGAAGCATGATGCCGAAAAATATGGCACCGACTATGTTTATTGATGCATAGTATATGAAATAATCAGGCAAAGTTCTCCCTCCGAAACTATTGCGTTACTTCATAACATTTACATTTGAAACCGCTTAAAGCGAATTGGTTATCTTCTTTGCGATCCATTCATATGAGCTTCCTGAAGGGATCTGAAATGTTCCGACACTGATACGGTTTGCGTATCCGTTATCGACCAGATACTTATCGAATGCTTTCGCGTCATCTATTGCACCCAGACGCTCAAGCTTTTCGGCAACAACATTTGAGCTGTTTCCTCTGTCAACCGTAAGCATATAGTAATCGGTCTGTAAAGGCTGAGGATCCGGCTCCGGTGTCACTTCGGGTTCAGGTGTTACTTCGGGTTCCGGTGTTACTTCGGGCTCAGGCTGCACTTCGGGTTCTGACTGTGCATCAGTTCCGGACTGAACTTCAGTTTGAGTCTGAGTATCGGTTTCGGATCCTCCCTGCGTTCCGGGATCCGAAGGATTTTCTTCATCATCTGAAGAAACCGACGTGGCGGGATCCGTGTCATTATTTCCGGTAGGTACAAGCACGGGATAAAGGTCCGGAGAGGACGAATCCTGTACCTCGTTATTACCTGCGGATTCGGTGAGCGACATGCTGTCACTTTCGATCATTCCGAGCTCATGAGCCCTGGAGATGATCTCGGCATCGGAAATATCCGCCGGAGTATTTATTCTTGCAATGATAAGAATAAGCGCCGCAATAAAGATACCTACGCCTATTCCTCTCATATAAAGTCTCTTTTTCCTGTTCATTGATCTTACCTGCCGTGAAGTCCGAGTATAAGTCCGACTTCACCTACTCCCATTTTAAGTCGTCTGGCTATCTCAACGGGTTCGAGTCCGGATTCCGCAAGCTCTACAACTTCCCTGTTTATCTTCTCACGGGAGCTTTCGATAGCTTTTTCGGGTTCTCTTCCTTCCTTAGCGGCTTCCTTTTTCTCGGCTTCATTTGCATCGCTTACGGCAAGCTCGGCCCAGTTGAGAGTTCTGACGGTCTTCCTGGGTTCTTCCTCTTCGGGAATATTCTTTACGGTCGCAACAGCTTCGGGAGCATCAAGTCCCGAAAAGAAATTGACGGCTTTCTGGGAAGAATGCTTTACGCTGACCGGTTCGGGAGCGGGCGCGGGCTCCGCGGCTTTGACCGCAACGGACTCCGAAACTTCCTTAAGCTCCTCGGTGGTCTTCTGGGCTTCCTTTGCGATCTCTTCGGCTTCGCTTACCGTGCTCCTCAGATTCTTGTGCTTGTCATTGAGCATGTCATACATGAACATGACTTCCTTATGGTTCTTGTTGATCTCATCAAGAACCGTGTCGGAATACTCGTTGACTGCCATGATCTTCTCATTGGTCAGACGCTCAAGAGTACGCTCGGTCTTCTCCTCCGCATAGCCGACCGCTTCATTAACGACATCGTCAACATGCTTGCGCATATTCTCCGATTCGCTCTCTATGCTCTTTTTGACCTCTTCCCTAACAAGCTCGCTTATATCCGTATCGATATGTTCTTCTTTTTCGGGAATAAAAAAACTTGCCGCAATAAGCACGGCTCCCGCGGCAAGTAATAAAATCTCCAAAACAGTCATTGCGAAAATTCCTTTCAGATCTTTATGTCAAAAGAAGACGAAGAGCCTTTTATGATGACCTTGTCGGTCTCAGCCTCCTCGTGATGTTTTCTTCTGTTACTTCCTCCGTCGCCCGCATAACCGCTACCGGAGCCTCCGTTGTCTTCGGGACGCATCTCGGACTTCTCGGTATTGGAAACCTGGGAATGGGAAAGATCTGTCTTCTTTTCATTCTCAGCTCCGACATGGCTCTGGACAAGTGAGGCATGCATATCCTCATTATGCTTAAAGGTGGCATAATCAAGGGAAGCCGGTATCTGGGCAATCTCTATTCCTGCCATAATCGTTCCTCTCTACAGGGGTGCCATCTTAACATCTCCACCCTGGCGGATGAATCTGCAATATTTATAACTGTCTCTTACCGTTGTCGAAAGATCACCGATGATGATGGTGGTTCCGGGATAAACTTCACCGGTGACTATAACCTCGGATTTACGATTGGGATCGAATATCTGGTTGAGTTCCTGCATACGCGCATTCTTCTCGGTGAGTTCCTTTTTCCTGAGCTCAAGGTTCTCGGCGGTCTGCTTAACATATGCAAGCTGGTCCGCGGTCATTCTGACACCCTTTGCCTTCTTTTCCATGAAGTTCTGGATGATGGGCTGGGCATCCTTGATAGCCTTTACTATCTCTCCGATCTCTTTCTGAGTCCTGTTGAATTCATTCTTAAGCTCGGGATTAGCGCCGACTTCGATAATAGTCTGGGATCCCATGGTTGCACCGAGGGTCTTGGCCTCGACCTTGGAATCCGCCTGTACGTGACCGCCGGTGATGAACCCGTGCTTACCGGTAACGCTGACCTCTGTTCCCGCGGAAACATCCGAATGAAGAATGGACTCCGTATTAACATAACCGCCTGCGGTTACTTTACTGTTCTCAATGAATTTGGAAATGACATTATTGCCCGCTTCGAGCACGCCCTTGCCCATGCCGTTCATTCCGCGGGCGATTATGATATTGCCTCCGGCAACGACATGTGCGCCTTCCACGACACCGTATACAATGACATCCCCGGTTGCCTTGACTTCGAAGTTGGCAGCGATATTACCGTTGACCTGTACGTTTCCGGTGAAATCAATATTACCGGTGGAATTATCTACATTCTCAACGGTATAGATATTGGATACGAAAACGGTACCGTCGATAAGCTGTACCATTCCGTCTACATCGCTCTTGATGACAAGTCTGTCTTCAGAAAGAGTAATGTTCTTTCCGAAGCTGTGGCGAAGCTTTTTGACATCACGGGGCTTGATTGGAGCACCCTGTATGGTCATGCCCGGTTCACCGACATCCTCGGGGATGATACGTGCAAGCATCTCACCCTTCTTGACATTATTGACTATGCCCAAATGGAAATAGTCCACGGAGCCGTCCTCATTCATGGCGGGCTTGGCGTGAACATCGGTATTGAAAAAGTATTCTATCTCTGCGTCTCTTCCGTGTCTTGCGGGCTTGCCCTTTGCTACGGTGATATCGGTGGAATAGATGCCGCCGCTTGCAAAAAGCTTCTGAAGAAGCTCCGTCTGGATACCGAACTTGATCATTCTGAAAGCCATATCCTTGAGGAATTCCTCTACGGTCATCCTCTCTCCGGTATCGGAAGGAGGAGTGAATCTTGCAACGGCCTTCATATTGTCTTCGGAAACCGTGAAATTATAATTCTCGCGGATGGACGGGCATTCACCGGGTCCGAGTTCGATGACCTCATCCTTCAATGACTTGATCGCATCGGTTATCTTGCCGGGCTCATAATTCGTAAGCCCGTTCATATCAAGGTAATTGACAAGCTCCTGTGCCCTTACGGGTTCACCTCCGTCCTTGGGAGCATAAATGGCAACACCGAAGCCTCCGGGAGTCTTAATCACTTTGAAATAACCGTTTCTCATAAAGTATCTCCTAAGCAGTTCAGGTCTGAGTAAATATATCCATATACGGACCAAGCTTATCCTTCATCTTCTTAAGAGCTCTTGTATGAAGCTGGGATATTCTGGACTCCGAAACCTCAAGCGTCTGTGCGATCTCCTTGAGTGTCAGTTCTTCGTAGTAATAAAGTGTGATGATCTGCTGCTCCTTTTCGGAAAGACCGCTCAGTGCTTCAGAAAGCTTCTCTGTAAGTTCCTTCTTGTCAATGTTTTCTTCGGGACTTAAGAAATGCGCTGTTGTCTGCGATGAAGGTGAAGAAGCAACATCCGCACCGGATTCGACAAACTCGTCAAGACTGACAAGTCCGGTTATCTTCATCTGAGACTGCCACTCGGAATATTCGTCATCGGTGATCCCGAGAGCCTGAGCTATCTCTTCATCGGTTGCTACATGTCCCTTGGTGATCTCTATCTCATGGATCACCGCATCGATCTTTTTCTGCTTCTGTCTGATCGTTCTCGGGATCCAGTCCATCTTACGGATCTGATCGAGTATCGATCCTCTTATGCGGAGCGAGGCATATGTTTCAAATTTGACATCCTTTAGATTGTCGAATTTATCTATGGCATCGATCAGACCGAATATACCGTAGCTGCAGAGATCTTCAAACTCCACATTGTATCCGAGATACATTGAGAGTCTTCCGGCCACGACTTTAACGAGAGGAGCATATTCAATGATAAGCTTCTCCCTTACATCTGCACCTCTGTTTTTGGCGTAGTCCTCAAGTAACTTTTTTCTTGATGCCTCGTCCATAGAAATTCGGTTTATCGGCCCCCTGTCATAATCTTAGGATCCTCAGGATCCTTCTTCGCTGCCCTGAGACTGTTCAATGACGGTCTCTCCGTCAGCATCCTTTTCTATAACTTCGTCTTCGACCATCGCTTCCCTGCTGTTGACCTTGTCAAAATGATCAAGGAACATCACTATGACACTGCCTATCGCATAGAAGATCAAAAATACGATCAAAAGACTCGCAAGCTTGTATATGATACTGTCTCCCCTGATGAAGGTGATCACCGAAGTGACCAGTCCCGCACCGAGCATCATGGTAAGGGGAATTAATTTTCTCTTCATCAGATGACCTTCTCCGGTTTGCCTACAGCTTTGATGACATAGTCTCCGGTCTCCGGATAAAAGATTACCGTACGTCCGTAATTGAGACCCGTGTCTTCGGCTAAGATAGGTATTCCGAGTTCTTTTAATTTGGCTTTTACCGCCTCAACGTTTCTTTCACCGACATTGAGATTGGTTCTGGACGACATAGCGAACATCGTGGCTCCGCCCGCGATCTTGGCTACCATATTTCTCCTGACCGCACCGAGCTTTTCCATCTGCTTAAGAAGTTCGATGATTCCCGTATCGGCAAACTTCGCGACATTGGTCTGATTTGCAATGACGGTGGAATCGGGAAGCATGATGTGGGCAAGTCCGCCTACCTTGTTGTTCTTGTCCCTGAGTGCAATACCGACACAGGAACCGAGTCCCAATGTAGTTATTCCGTTTGGAGGAAGGCAAGTCTTAAGGTCTGCCATTCCGACCTTTATGATTTCACTCATCTCTTATCTCCTTGGATCAAACACTTAAAACAGCTCAGTCTTATATCGGTAATCCGAGGGAGGTGAGTATCTTCTTATAAGATTCGACATCCGGAACAAGAATGAAATATCCGTCGATCTGAACTTCGTCGAAAAACTTCGACTGGATCATGAGGATCTGATCGCCGTATATTCCGAACTCGATGGCAGGAACCGAAAGGATCGCACCCGCCATGTCAACGGTAAGTGCCGGAGGCGAAGGATATATCTTGAGATTGGTAAGGGTTGAAAGCGAATTGAGATAAGCACCGGTGATGATGTTTCCGACTTCCTGCATCGCGGATAATTCCATCTCGGTAAACTCTTCACCGGGATCTCCCATACCCATCATAACTTTATTGATCAGATACTTGGCGCTTTTCTGCTCGACAAGGAAAAGCATCGATCCGGTGATGTCTCCTTCAACTCCGAGGAATACACCTACCATGATCTGCTCTTCACCGCCGATCGCGGTTCCGACTTCGGAAAAATCAAGAAGATCAACCTGGGGAACGCCCATATCGATCTTGCATCCGAGCATCTGGGAAAGAGCCGTCATGGCATTTCCGGCGCCGATGTTTCCGATCTCTTTTAATACGTCATAGTAATTCTGAGTTACATCAGAAAGAGTAAGGTCGCTCATATAACCCCCAAAATGATTAATCAGATGTCATCAAGGTTAATGGTACCGATATCAAGAATGGAGATAAGCTGATCTCCGTTCTTGCCTACTGCACTGACGAACTTTCTGGATTCGGGAGTACCGCCCTCGGGAGTTGTAGACTCGATCTGATCCTCGGAAAGCTTGATGACTTCCTTGACCTCGTCAACAAGAACTCCGATGCTTCCCTCGGATTCAACCTTGAGGATAATGATCCTGGTGTCGCGTCCTATCTCGTCTTCGGAAAGTCCCATCTTCAGTCTGAGGCTCATTACGGGAATTACCTCACCGCGGAGATTGATAACTCCCTTGAGATATGCGGGAACCTTGGGTACTCTGGTGATCTGCTGCATCCTGAGGATGTTGTCTATATAATTGATATCGATTCCGAAATCCTCTTCACCGAGGCTGATGACTATATACTGGAAGATCTCTTTGACAATCTTGGTCTCGTCACCACTCGCGGGAAGATTCTTAAGATCATTACTTAATTCCATATTAACCTGCCTTTCTGTAATCAAAGGAGTGCGTTGGTATCAAGGATGAGGGCAACTTCGCCGTCACCGAGGATAGTAGCGCCGCTGATGAATTTGACCTGTTTGATGTACTTTCCGAGAGATTTAATGACTATCTCCTGCTGTCCTCTGAGTTCATCGACAACAATACCTGCCATCTTATCGCCCTTCTTGACGATAACTACGGTAAGCATTCCGTCTACTGGAGGCTTTGCCTCAACCTCGATCAGCTCATTGATCCTGATGAGAGGAAGAACCTGACCGCGGAGATTAATGACTTCCTTGTTCTCAACGAACTTGATATCCTTCTCGGATATGGTCTCGATGGTTTCGATGGAACCGAGTGAGATCGCATACTTCTCGCCGCCGACAACAACCATGAGAGTCTGGATGATCGCAAGGGTAAGAGGAAGTCTGATGGTCCAGGTTGAACCTTCGCCGAGCACGGACTTAACACTTACTTCACCGCTGAGAGCTTCAATCTTGGACTTAACAACATCGAGTCCTACGCCTCTGCCGGATACATCGGTGATCTCCTTTGCCGTAGAAAAACCGGGATGGAAAAGGAGGTTGATCGCATCCTTATCTGCCATTGCGGCAGCCTGTTCGGGAGTGATGACACCCTTTTCGATAGCTTTGTTCTTGACTGCCTCAACATCGATTCCGTTACCGTCATCCCTGACTTCTATGATGACGTTATTACCTTCCTGATAGGCATCGAGGAATATGGAACCGGTCTCGGGCTTACCGCGCTGTGCACGGATCTCGGCGGACTCGATACCGTGATCGGCCGAATTTCTGAGCAGGTGCATCAGAGGATCACCGATCTCATCGACAACGGTACGGTCAAGTTCGGTATCTTCACCTGTCATATACAGTTCCATCTTCTTGCCGAGCTTCTTGTTAAGATCACGGATCATACGAGGGAACTTCTGAACGGTATTTTCAATGGGAACCATTCGAACCTTCATAACGGATTCATGAAGATTCGTGGTAACGCTCTCGAGATATTCGATCTTCTCGTTGAAGTCGTTGTTCTCGGCACTGCCGGATGAAGCGGATACAAGGCTGTTCTTGGCGATGATGAGCTCGGAAACGAGATTCATGAGTGAATCGAGCTTCTCGATATCGACTCTTATCGTCCTGTTTACAACAGGCTTGCCGGGCTTAGCTGCGGGCTTTCCTGCATTATTAGCGGCAGCTGCGGGTGCAGCGGGTGCGGACGAAGCTGCGGGAACCGCAGGTGAAGGAGCCGAAGCAGCGGACGCTGCGGGAGCTTCCTGCTGAGGAGCTGCAGCGGGTGCGGGCTCTTCATCTTCAAGATGAATCTTGTCGACATCCACGGGAGCACCGACAACCTTTTCAATCTCGGATACATCGGAAGCAGCCTTGATGAGATCATCAAGAGCACACTCTGCGATAACGATCAGGGTAAAATCGAAATCAAACTTTTCATCCTCGATATCCTGTGAGCTGGGATTTGAAACAACGATCTCTCCGCCCTTTTCTTCGATGGCCTTGAGAACAAGAAATGCTCTGGCAGCCTTAAGTATGCAGGATTCCTTTACGGTGACATTGATGCCGTAAACCTTCATGCCTGACTTAAGCGCTTCGCCGAGAACCTTGACCTGGGAATCGTCGAATTTGATCTGATTCCACTTATCATTACCGGAATCGGATGATTTTGAATCGGAAGCAGGTGCCGCATCACCTGAAGAAGCTGCGGGAGCCGCAGCGGCGGGAGCCTCGCCGGAGCCTTTTCCTTCGAGGTATTCATTAAGAAGCTTGATGAGGGGTTCGTTTTCATTAGTACCCTCATCTGAAGAATTCTTGATATTATCGGTATATTCCTGGAGGGCATCAAGGCACTGGAACAGTGTATCGATCATCTCGGGACCGA
>JAEEQL010000011.1 GCA_016285265.1 Lachnospiraceae bacterium | reverse complement strand
CTTTTCCCTGAGATCCTTTACCTTCTTTTTCCTGGTGGGACCTTCTTCGCCGCAATTCCAGCTGAAGTTGTAATCGCTTCCGTCTCGTCCTTCTTCGCCGTTTTCCTCATTATGCTTACGGTCGTAACTGACCATATCCATAAGAGTGAATCCCCTGTAACTTGAAAAGAAATTGATCCTTCCGTTTTCCTCGGGATTGGAACGGAGCTGTGCAAGAACATCGGACACCTGTCCGTCATCGCTCTTAAGCAGCTTTCTGAGCGGATACTGAAAATCGTCGGAATAGTAACCGATGACTCTTCTGTCACCGGGCTTTCTGATGATATCAAAATTAATGCTTTCCAGATGATCGGAAAGGATCTTGGTACCGGCAAGCATGGGATCGGATGCCACAAGACTCATGGGTATGTTCATGCCCATAAGGTGGAATGCATCAACGTGGAAGTTTACAACCCAGTAGCGAAGGATCTCCAGGATCTCCGCCTCGGGAAAGTCTGCCGCAAAATAAAACTGCATACAGACTTCCATATTTCTTTTATGAAGAGCCTTAACGAGATCCTTGAACTCCCTGACGGGATCCTTGGAATACGCATAAGCGGCCTTGGGTGCGTAATAAAATCCGGGCTTATATCCCCAGTAGTTAAGCCTGCCTGTCTCCTCATCCCAGTCTTCAAAATCATACGCGGGCTGAAGCTCTACGGTAGTAATGCCTATATCCTGAAGATGATCAAGCTTTTCGGTAACGCCGGCAAAGGTTCCTTTTCCCTTAACACCTGAACTTGAAGACCTGGTAAAGCCCCTTACATGAAGGAGATACCAGAAGCTGTCCTCATATTTAAGTGCCGGAAAGCAGTCACCCTCCCAGTCATAATCCTCATCATATATGTTCGCCTTTAACGGCTCCTTTAATTCCTTACCGTAATGATCCGAAGGAAGAAGGCTGAGTGCTCTTTTATCGGACAATAGTTTATTTCCGATATAATACAGATATGACATCCCTGCGGGATCAATATCCGGAACAGTCTTGCAATAAAGATTTCCTATCCTGTCGGAAGAGTCAAAAGCTATCTTTCCGAGTTCGTCCCCGGACTTTCTGTCATAAAGGACGATACCGCAATCAGAAGCGCTTGTTTCAAGGCAGAAACGCACACCTGACGCGGTCACCTGAGTGATCAGGGGAAATATGAAATTGGAACTGTTCCTATTCATTCGCAAACTTCTCCATAATCCCATAAATTATATCGCAAATTCGCACTATTAACAAGGAAAAACGGCAATTTTCAGACAATAAAAATCCCCCTTTGCCCGCAATATATATCTTTAAGAAATTACAATATATTGCAAAGCCGGGGGGACTTTAAACGCCTTCGTATCCTGTCAGTCTTTCTCAAAAAAATATGAGCACGGATCATCGGGGTATTGTACCCTGATAATATCATCATCTGTCAGCCAGAAATACATTCCTCCGTCATAATCAGTGTAAAACATACCGTCACCGTAATACGAGAGAAACGAATTATCCTCTCCAAAAACAATCCTTCCGCAGCCGCTTCCTGTTCCGGCTCCTGCAGGAGCACCGATATAAAGCGAGAATTTTCTGCCTGTCAGGTAATCTGTGTAATCACCGTTCCGAACCGAATAATATTCATAATCGTCGTATGTCCATACGGCAAAAGTATCCGGAACCCAAAGGACATATTTATCTAATTCAATCCAGCCATACCGGTCAAAGGCTTCAAACTTATACAGGATCGTTCCGGAATCAAATTCAACAGAATCACCGTCAAATAAATCGCAGGTTAAGACACCGTTATTTACACTCCAGTTAAATGCCTGATATCCTGTCGTTCCTGTTCCGTCATCATAGAAAGTTAAAGTGAACTTTATGAAATCATCAGGATCATGCCAGGTTCCGATAACCCACTTGATGATCTGCTGATCTATTTCATTGTCGGATGCCAAAGAACCTGTCTGAACTGTGGTATCGGCGCTTAAGTAATAAGAAGAATGATATACAATCCTGTCTCCCCAGCATTCAACGTTAAATAAACTGTCAATGCCGACAGCGGTCTCTCCTTTTGCAAGAACAACAGAGTACAGGCTGCCGGAATTCATCCAGTTCCAATAAAATTCTATCTCATGGAATTCACCGTCAACATATGTCTTGGCGATACCGGTTGCATCACGGTTAAACTGCAGACTCAGCAGAGTATTTTCCATAGTCGGGCTCAGATCCCATGTGCCTACGATCTCAAAAGCCTCTTCCGGCCAATCGGATGTATCGGGAGGTCCGAAGGAGTCGGATGAACCTGTGCCGACATCCGGAACATCTCCGCTTTCATACATACTCTTAAGTTCCTTCAGAATATCTTTATCCCATCCGGTCTCTTCTACAACGTCATTAAGAAGATCCCGGTCCGTTGTGATCTCTATTATCGCATCTTCGGGAAGATCGTATTCAGTTATATCCTCTACGATCATTTCGATCTCACCGTCTGTGATGATCACGGTAAGCTTCTGACCTGCTCTGATCTTTCTCTGATCGGTGTTTCCCGAATCCGGATCTTCGGCATAGGCCATAACCTTTCCGCCGGTAAGATACAGCACGGGATTTCCGTTTTCATCCGCTCTTACGTAACCCGATGTTCCGCGAATACCGATGATCATGGTGGATGTGGATATATTCAATGATTCATTCTCTTCAAGATCCCTTGCGATATTGAAGAACAGATCTCCTTTTTCAAGCGATATGCTTATACTGCTGCCCTTTTGGATGAAATCTGCGGTGCTGCGTTCCATGAGCGTCACAAAACGGTCTTCGTCAAGAAGCACATAGGCTTTGCTTTCTTTTCCCGTACTTAGCTCATTGCCGCCAAAGAGCCTCTTATCTTCCTTAAGTTCAAGAACCTTTCCGTTTTCATTGGTAAGCGTCACATCGCCGGTATATGATGAAAGTCTCATGGTCGAAGCTTTCATGACGATCGAATAGATCATAAATGCCAATCCCGCCACCAATAGAAGCCATATAAAAAAAACTGCAATAACAATGGCGGTCTTATTAAACTTCCTGCCGTCAGGCTTTTCCTCTGCACTGACAGCCTTTTCGGAGCCGTCTGCATGCGACTCTTCCTTTTCCGGTGTGACGGATTCTGCCGAAACCGGTGTACCGCAATTTCCGCAGAAAAGCTCTCCTTCTTCAATTTCACTTCCGCATTTTGAACAGAACATATTTATCCCCCGATAAAATAAACTTACCGAATCATTATATCCTCTTTGTATCCATATAGAAATATGATAATATTTACACACTTAAAGCCCCCGGAGAAGGCTTCTTTTTCCGGAGGCTTTTTATGTTCAAAGATATGTCTCTAAACAACCAGCAATATGAAGCAGCAACATTCACAGGCGGAAATCTTCTTCTTGCTGCAGGACCCGGTTCGGGCAAGACTCATACAATGACCGCACGTATTCTCTATCTGATCGAAGAAAGGAAGATCGATCCGTCTTCTATTCTTGTCATCACCTTCACCAAGGATGCCGCACTGTCAATGCAGAGAAGATTCGGTAAGTTGTCCGATATGTTTTATCCGGTTGCTTTCGGCACTTTCCATTCCATCTTCTACCATATGATCACCGAGTATAAAAGAAACGATCCGCCAATACTTATATTCGAAAAGAACAAGACACAGATGGCGGGAAGTGTGCTCAGAAAGTTCATGGGTAAGGATTATGTGCTTGAAAACAAAGCTTCGGTAAGCAGTCTGTGCTCAGCCGTTACATATTACAAAAACACTCTTGATACGGAAAAATCCGCGCTCCTTTTACCTGAAGAATGCAGACCTCATTTCAGTGAAATGTTCGGATACTATGAAGCCCTCAGGAAGAAAACGTGCCAGATGGATTTTGACGATATGGTTTATGACTGCAGGGAATTACTGATCAGGGATAAGGCATTTTCCCAAAAGTGGAAAAACAGATTTACCCGGATACTCATTGATGAATTCCAGGACATCAATCCGGTCCAGTACGAAACCGTAAAGCTGCTTTCCGGAAAAAGAACCGAAGTGTTTGCCGTTGGTGATGACGATCAGTCCATTTACGGTTTCCGCGGGGCAGAGCCAGGCATCTTAAAAAAATATGTATCAGAAATGAATGCGAAAATACTGCATCTTGATACCAATTACAGAAGTGACGCGGGGATAGTCAGATCATCGCTTTCAGTCATTGAGGAAGGCAAAGACAGAATAAATAAAGAACTGATCTCATCTTCCGAAAAGGAAGGAATGGTTAATATACTGGGATTTGATGACCGGATTGCCGAATACGAAAAGATCGCAGACTCGGCCGGTTCATCCTCCGATGCAGTCCTTTTCAGGACAAATCTCGAGATGCAGGGATTTGCCTCTTATCTGACCTCTCGTGACATACCGTATATCATCCGCGAAAAAACCGGCAGTTGTTATGAGCATTTCATATTTAAAGAGATATTCTCCTATATGAAAGTTGCCGCAGGATTCGGTGATACAAACGATCTTGAGGAGATCATCAACAAGCCGAATCGTTACATCAATGCGGAGTGCATTATCGGCTGTGAGGGAAATATCGATAATGTCATATGCAAAATAATGGGCAATCCCGGAATTAAGAATGCGGTGATAAAGATCAAAAATCTTAAAGAACTGAAAAAAGACCTGAGCTTTATGAAAAAACTTTCACCTTCCTATGCGATCGGATACCTGTATAAAAAAGCAGGATATGAAAAATATATTCATGAGCTTGCGGAAGGCAATGTGAAAAAAGCGGAAGAATATTCCTGTGTCCTTGAGAAAGCTCAGGAACTTGCTTCGGTTTCCGATTCATTCGATGAATTCTTCGAACTGAAAGAAAGCTACGAAGAAGATCTAAGGAAAGCAAAAATGAAAAAATGTGAAAATGCGGTTAATCTTATGACGGTCCACGCATCCAAGGGACTTGAATTCAAAAGAGTCTGGATTCCGGACTGCAATGAAGGAATCTTCCCCCACGGAAGAATGCCTGATGAAAAAACGGTCGACGAAGAAAGACGCATTTTCTATGTTGCCATGACAAGGGCGATATCCGAACTGAACATTTTTTACATCAAACAGACGGAAAACACTAAATATGTACCAAGCAGGTTTTTAAATCCCTTGATTAAATTTAGCTAATTTTACGTTTTTCAATAAAGTTAATAAATAGTAAAATATATATGTTGCCGATCATAAAAGGAGCGAAACATTATGACTTTTTTTATCAGAAATAAATTATCAAAGGCTGCTGTGATCATCCTTGCCGTGATCACGCTTACTTTATCCGTATCACCATATATCACAGGCGGCGTAGCATCGGCTGCGGGAACTCCCGAGGCAAAGAATGTAAAAACAAATCTGTGGGGAAGCGGCGGGCAGATATCCTTCGATCTTTCCGGATGCGACGGATACATGACCATTACCGTTGTCGTCGAATTCAACAGCAATGTAAACTCCCCTTCCGGCTGGGGCTTTGATTCATATACCGCAAACGGCAAGCAGGTCACCGCTGTCGTAAATGCAAACGGCGCTAATTCGTGGGGATTCAATTCCAACGTAGGCATTCAGGTCTCCGGCTCCGGTCTTTCAAGTGCATCCGTTGTCAGCGTTTCCGGCTCCGGTACATACAGCGGCAACACAAATAATAACAACAATAATGCGAACAGCCAGAACAACAATCAGAACAATAACGGAAATAATGATCAGAACTCATCCGCTAAGCCTAAGTTCTCCTCTCCCGCCGTTTCCACTTACGGAACCGCAGGTGATGACTGGCTTACCACACGGGGTGCCAAGATCATCGATATGAACGGTAACGAAGTATGGCTCACCGGATGCAACTGGTTCGGATACAATACAGGAACAAACCTTTTCGACGGTCTCTGGAATGCCGAGCTTGAAAGTTCGATCAAAGCCATTGCGGACCACGGCTTCAATCTGCTCCGTGTACCCATGTCCGCAGAGCTTCTTCTCGAGTGGAAAAAGGGAAATTATCCCACCGCAAATTACAACCATGCATATAACGGAAATCTCAACTCCATGAATTCGCTTGAGATCTTCGACTATGTTCTTACTCTCTGTGAGCAGAACGGCATGAAAGTAATGGTTGATATACACTCCGCAAATACCGACGCTTCGGGACACAACCATCCCGTATGGTATACCGACAAGATTTCCGAGGATCAGTACATAGAAGCACTTCAGTGGCTTGCTGAAAGATACAAGAATTACGACACCATCATCGCATACGATCTTAAGAATGAGCCTCACGGAAAAGCAAGTGAGCAAACTCATGCGATATGGAATAATTCCGATGACAAGAACAATTGGAAAAGAGTTGCCGAAAAAGCGGGAAATGCGATACTGGACATCAATCCCCACGCACTCATAGTCATCGAGGGAATCCAGATATATCCGATCAATCCCGGATCGAATGATTTCACTTCAACAAATGATGCTGATTATTACAACACATGGTGGGGCGGAAATCTTATGGCGGTCAAGGATTACCCCATTGATTTCGGAAGTGCCGCAAGGAACAGACAGATAGTCTACTCTCCTCACGATTACGGTCCGCTCGTATATGAACAGCCCTGGTTCACGGGCGGTTTCACGTACCAGTCTCTCTACAATGATGCATGGCATCCTTACTGGCTCTATATTGAAGAGGATGAGATTGCCCCCATCCTCATCGGCGAATGGGGAGGATTCATGCAGGGAGACAACCTCAAGTGGATGGAGTATATCAGAGATCTGATCGGTCAGGAAAATCTTCATCACACCTTCTGGTGCTTCAATGCAAACTCCGGCGATACCGGCGGACTGGTCAAGGATGATTTCAAGACCTGGGATGAAGAAAAGTATGCACTTGTAAAGCCTGTTCTCTGGCAGACGGATGACGGCAAATTCATAAGCCTTGACCACGAGGTTGCACTCGGAGCAAACGGCATAAGCCTTTCGGATCATTCCGGCAATTCACCCGAGCCCGTCATCAATGAAGATACGATTGCCGTAGTTGAGGAACCCGTAGCCCCTGTTACCGAAACCGCTCCTGCGGAAACCGCATCGGAAGGTACAATTGTCGTAGCCGATACCGCAGCCGGCCAGCCTGCAAACATGACCGACGGAAACCCTGTTGAAGGAAATCAGAATAACGCATCGGGCAAAAAAGGAATAAGCCTCGGTGTTCTTGTTGTCATGCTGGTAATAGCCGTGGCACTTCTCGGTCTCATAATAATCATGAATGTTCACAACCTTAAGAAGCTCAGGAATACGGACGAGTTTGAAAACGTTGTCTTAAGCGACGACGATTATGAAGATAAGGAATAAATAATTCAGGAGACGGTAATGAATCCCGGCAATATCGGAATTCTCGACATAAATCTCCGCAAAATATCCGGAATCGGTTTCCGGGTATATTTATGCATCAAACCAATTGCCGATTAATTCTCTTCAATTTCTGCAATTGAATCAGATCGTCTTCAAAAACCCTGTCCATTCCGACCTTAAGATCACCCTTATAGATTTCAATTTCGCAGACAACTCCTTTTGTGGAAGGCCTCTCTTTCACGATTCGTATATCAGTTATCTCTGAATAATCGACTACATAGTTATCTGTAAGGAAATAAGAATCACAAAACCCTGATGTTATAAGATTGAACGGTTCAAAAAACAGCAAAAATGCAACCAGCCCGAACCAGATCCAGTAATAATCATATATAAAATCAGTCCCGCTATAACGAAGACTTTGATTAAAGATGTATACAGAGCAGGCAAAAGCCATTCCTGCACTGGCAAAAATGAGCAGTTTTACTTTATTGTGGTAATAGGGAGTATTTACACCCATTTCATAACCATTTTTAAAATATTTATCCTTAATCTTGAATTTAAAAGTAAATTCAGCTAATGCAACAACATAAAACAGCAGCAGGAAAAGAAATGTAACTAAATGATCAACTTTGAATTTATAAAAATATATTGCAAGACAAGCCAGGATCATTTCTATAGCAAATATCAAAAATCTCCACCCCTTTGGATAAATTGATTTAACATTTATATTCTCTGAGCTATATCTGGATCTTCTGAATTTATCAAACAACATATATATATCCTTTCATCATCACGATTCGTATACTTCAATCCGGAAAGATCTGCTTTTTACTTTGTGTGTAACATACGCAGTCCGAACAGGATCGCTCCCACACCAAATCCGATAAAGGATATGCCAACTATCCTTTGTGAATCAATTGATGAATTGACGAGGGATAACGTTTCTCCGGCAATGATTCCTGCTGAAGACATTATTATTATTCCAATAGATAATTTTTTCATACTCTTCCTCCGATCATCCGTATTTGGTAATTCATGATCACGCATAATCCTTATCATATACAGCCTACCAACCTGCAAGATCCATCACAACAATAATGTCGTGAACCAATATTTTTTGTCGTGTTCGACTATTGTCCGAAACACAGGAGAAAAAATACAAAAGCCGAATTGCCCTCATAGCAATTCGGCTTTTACAAAATAACTGCCCATATCATTGCATCTCCACTGAACATAGATATATCAGCACAAAATCGCATAAACAAACACTTTGTCGTAAGATGCAAAAAAAGTCGCAAACAACATCATAAGCCAAGTATGATCTTAAGAATAACTTCTCCGTTTTCGTAGAAATACTCTGCACTGCCCTTTAATCTGGATGCCGCATTGATTATGTTTCCGATCCCTATTCCGTGATCCTCAGCATCCTTCTTGCCGGATTTTCCGGATTGAATATTTTCAAACATTTCTGCAGTCGCGGGATTACTGAAAGATATGATCTGTACACCGCCCTTTGAAATCGCATTTACATTTACAGGTCCGCTGCATTTCTGAATTATGCAGCTTTCGGTCGCATTACTCAGAGCATTTGAGAAAATACAGCATATATCATAAATGTTTACGCCTTCAATATTTATTTCACCGTTTACACGGATATCAACATTATTGTCATTGGCACGCCCGACCATCATCACGATCAATGTATCAAGGATCTCATTACCGAAATACACCTGTCTTATACGAAGATTATTATTCTCGGAAGTAAGTTTTTTCATGAAATCCTTGGCATCTTCGATCTTGTCATTTTCGAGAAGAAGCTGAATGGTTCCGAGATTATTGTTCAGATCATGTCTGAATTTCTTCACTTCATTGTTTTTTTCCATAAGAAGTGAATAAATAGCCTTCTGTTCGGATATTATGATTTCTTTGGTCTCGTTTTCTGTTTTCAGCTCATCCTGTTTATAATAATCAACGCATAACGAGATCATCATATATCCGATCAAGACAGCTGCGACCAGTGCTATCATGAGATAAACCGACGCAAATCCGTCTCCGACATAATCCCTTCCCATCATCTCGCCATATGTGATCAATAATTCCGTTGCTACTATAAGTATCAGATTAATGACTTTATTAAGCTTTTTGGTCCGGCCAAAATACAGGATCAGGACTTCATGAAGTCCGGTTCTGTGTGCAGAAAGAATAATAATGGATGTCACAAGTCCGATAATGACATTTACCATCATTTGATCAACAGGCTTGCTGATAAACAGCCTAAGTATGATCTTAAAAAGTGAAAATAATACTCCTGTAGAAGTATAAGCTAAAAGAATATTAAGAATCTTGGATATGATATCATCCTTAACAACAAGAAATGCAAATATGAACTGAATAATAGCGGGAATGTGATGATTTTGGGGAAAAATGATACCTGAAAGCGCTATAAGAACCGATCCGAGCGCAAAGTATAAATACCAGCGGGTTTTTTTATCCCTGTAAAACAACAGGATCATCGCCCAAAAAGATACAGCTGCAAGCAGATAATATAGTGTGGATAAAACTAATTCCCTTGTCATTTTCTTCTCCGGTCAAAAACCATTCAGGTATTAGACAACAGATAATCGGTGTATCCTTTTTTTAATTCATTCCTGTATAATCTGCTGACTTCCGTTTCCTCATTACCGGGAAGCTTAATCTTCCTGATTCCGTTATTGCAAAGACAATAGTTGATAATATGTGATCTGTTTATCCTGCAGAACAATTCTCCGGGGAGCACTTCATTCCATTCCTTTAAAGTTTTTCGGATACAGTATCTTTTATTATCCGACGTATTAAGATAAGTATATTTGTCATCGGAACGGATAAATAAGATCTCATCAAAAGGAATCACATGATGCTTATCGCCATAATCAAATTCAAAATATTGCCTGTTCTGTTCCCTGAGAATCTTGTTGACGATGATCTTCAGATCGGCATATGATACCGGTTTATCAAGGAATCCGATAACACGGTTACCAAATGCCTCGCGCATTCTTTCGCTGTAGCCGGTAAGAAAAACTATGCGCGTTTTCTTATTAGTTTCTTCCAGACGGTTTTTTAATTCGATCCCGTCAGTCCCGGGCATTTCAATATCAAGAAAAATATAATCGGGTTCAATATCCGCCTTTAAAAATTCGTCACCGGATTCAAATGATAAATACCGAGTTTCCTCAGGAAGAAAATCCATCAGTTTATGATGGATATCTTCGAGAAAGGTTTTATTGTCATCACACAATGCTATCAGCATGGATCTGCTCCGATCATAATAATCCATGATAAATGTATGGAAACATTAACCGTAAAAATTTTATCACTAAAGGCTTATCAAGTAAATTCATTTTAAGTGCCGTTAAGCACGCTTTAAGACGCAGAAACAGGGGGACGGTTCCGGTGTTTCAGAACCGAAACACCGGAACCGTCCCCCTGTTTCTGTAGACATTAAGAAAGCTTGGCGATGGCTTCCTTTATTCTCTTTACGGATTCCTCTTTTCCGAGAAACTCGAGTATCTCCGTTGCTCCTGCGGGTGTCATGACCTTTCCGGAAAGAGCGATTCTAACCGGCCACATAACATATCCGTTCTTAAATCCCTTTTCTTCAGCATACTTAAGAAGTACGGCATAAAGGGCATCGTTGGAATAATCATCCTGGGCTTCAAGAATTGGAAGAACATCCTTAAGTACAGCCAGAGAAGCCGCTTCATCGATCTTGTTCTTCTTGTTCGCATAAAGCTCAGTCGAATACTCGGGAACTGCGGTAAGGAAATCAACCTGTTCCGCAATATCGGGGAACACCTCAATCCTGGTCTTGACCTTTGAAGCAACCTTCTTAAGATCCATTCCCTGAGGAAGCGAAGCCTCGAGATAAGGCTTTGCCATCTCGAAGAACTTCTCATCATCCATAGCCTTCAGATATTCGCCGTTCATCCATTTAAGCTTCTGAATATCGAAAACGGCAGGGGACTTGCTTATGCGGTGATAATCAAATTCCCTGATAAGCTCATCGAGCGAGAAGATCTCCCTGTTATCCTCCGGTGACCATCCGAGAAGTGCTATGTAATTGACTATAGCCTCGGATATGAATCCCTGCTCGAGAAGATCCTCAAATGAAGAATGACCGCTTCTCTTTGAAAGCTTCTTATGATTCTCATCGGTGATCAGGGGAAGATGGATATATACGGGGCTCTTCCATCCGAATGCATCATAAAGTCTCTGATACTTCGGTGATGAGGAAATATACTCGTTTCCTCTTACGACATGTGTGATGTTCATTGTATGGTCATCGACAACATTCGCAAAATTATATGTGGGATATCCGTCGGACTTAATGAGGATCATGTCATCAAGCTCGGAATTATCAACGGTGATGTCCCCGTAAAGCTCGTCGCTGAATGTGGTTGTTCCCTCATTCGGAATATTCTGTCTTATGACAAAGGGCTTACCCTCTGCGAGATTCTGCTCCACCTCTTCCTTGGAAAGTCCGAGGCAGTGCTTATCATATACGGTAATGGTCTTGCCGTCTTCGGAAACAGCGGTCTTGAGTGAATCGAGTCTCTCCTTATCACAGAAGCAGTAATATGCTTCACCCTTTTCGATAAGTTCCCTGGCATACTTCATGTAAATGCCGGTCTTAACTCTCTCTGACTGAACATAGGGGCCAACTCCGCCGTCCTTATCGGGACCTTCGTCATGATAAAGACCGGTCTTTTCAAGAGTTCTGTTGATGATGTCTATGGCTCCCTCAACAAATCTCTCCTGATCGGTATCCTCGATCCTGAGCATGAAGTCTCCGCCGGCATGCTTTGCGACAAGAAACTCATAGAGTGCGGTTCTTAAATTTCCGACATGCATCTTACCCGTGGGTGATGGTGCATATCTTGTTCTTATCTTCTCCATATCTAAAAAATCCTTTCGATTTATCCTCTGACCTGACCGTTTCCTTCGATGCGGAACTTGTAGGAAGTGATCTCCTTAAGTCCCATGGGTCCTCTTGCGTGAAGCTTCTGCGTTGAGATTCCGATCTCGGCACCGAATCCGAATTCGAAACCGTCGGTAAATCTCGTTGATACGTTCTGATATACGCATGCCGCATCGACACGCTCAAGGAACAATTCAGCAGTTTCCTTATTCGAAGTCACGATACTCTCGGAATGATGTGTGCTGTATCTGTTAATGTGATCTATGGCTTCCTGCACACTTGATACGGTCTTTACGGAAAGTATGTAATCAAGGTATTCTTTTCCGAAATCCTCTTCCGTGGCAGCCTTTGCCTTATCGCCAAGCACGCCCAGTGATTCGGCATCACATCTGAACTCCACATTCTTCTCGGAAAGCTTCTCATAAAGTTTGGGAAGAAGCGCATCCTTAATGTCCTTATGAACAACAAGGCTCTCCATTGAATTACATACGGAAATGCGCTGTGTCTTTGCGTTAAAGATGATATTTACGGCCATATCGAGATCGGCATCCTTATCCACATACACATGGCAGTTTCCGGTTCCGGTCTCAATGACGGGTATCATGGAATTCTCAACGACCGCACGGATGAGTCCGGCACCGCCCCGGGGAATGAGAACATCGATATAGTCCTTCATCTTCATGAACTCGGTCGTAACAGCCCTGTCGGTCGATTCGATGAGCTGAAGGATATCGGGGTTGAGTCCCTCATCTTCCAGCACTTTCCTGAGAACCTTAACGATGGCTTTATTGGATTCGATGCAGTCGCTGCCGCCCTTAAGAATGCAGGCGCTGCCGGCCTTAAAGGTAAGCGAGAATGCATCGGGTGTTACATTGGGTCTGGATTCATAGATGATACCGATAACGCCCATGGGAACGCGGACCTTGGTAATGTGAAGGCCGTTCGGTCTGTCCCACTCATCCATGATCTCACCTACGGGATCCGGTAATTCGCTGACCTGTCTGAGGCCTTCATTTATCCCATCGATCCTTTCGGGAGTCAACTTAAGTCTGTCCTGCATGGCTGCGCTCATGCCGTTTGCCACGGCATTTTCAAGATCTATGGCATTGGCCTTTATGATATTGCCTTCATTTGCCTTAAGAGCTTCCGCACACTTCAGCAGAACCTCATTCTTTTTATCTGTAGGTATAACAGCCGCATCATATTTGGCTTTACGTGCTTTTTCACCTAAGCTTATAAGATCGTACATATTCACCTCTTTATGCAAAATAAATCCTGTAAGGTCTTACATCTCCTTCATCCTCGGGTATCTCATATTCGACCATCTGACATTTATGGCAGACACCGATGGAGTGAAGTCTCAAAGTAAGCTTATCTTCAAGGAACCTGTCAAAATATCCGCCACCGTAACCGACTCTCTTATTGTATGAGTCAAAAGCAACACCGGGCATGATCATGAGGTCCTTGTAGGGAAGCATCATCGCATCGGCTTCATTGTACTCGTAGAGTTCGTTTTCCTCGGACGGTTCAAGGATCTTGTACTTACCGAAGGAGAAATTCACGGGGTTTACATCGGTAACCTTCCTGAATTCCATTTCCTTGTGAAAACCGTTGGTCGTGATCCTCGGAAGATATACTTCCTTTTCATCCTTAAGCGCCTGTTCAAGTGCAGGCTTTATATCAATCTCGGATCCGAACGGCATAAAGCCGAGGATCTTTCCGGCTTTGTCATAAAAGGGGTCGGCAAGGATCTTGGCACAGACCTCCTCGGAAGCAGCTTTCCTCTGAATCTCTGAAAGAGCATCCCTTCTTGCGATGACATCAGCCCTTATCTGTTTTTTGGTTATTTCCTGTCTGGGATCGGCCATAGAAACCTCTTATCACTTAAGTATTTCGGAAACAAATTCGTGAAGTTTGAAATCTTTGTCGAGATCGGATGCAAATGCGGTTCCCACATCCTCACCGGCTATGATCTTCGAAAGAACGGTAAGATCCTTGCTGGAGCAGATGACCATATCGGCGCCGGACTTGGTTGCTATACGAGCTGCGTTAAGCTTGGTGCTCATTCCGCCCGTTCCCATTCCGGTACCTGTTGAATCCTTGCCCATCTCAAGATATTCCGCGGTGATCTTCGGAACCTCCTTTATGAACCTGGCATCGGGGTTCTTGTTGGGATCATCTGTATAAAGTCCTTCGATATCCGACAAAAGAATGAGCAGATCGGCACCGACCATCGAAGCCACCATAGCGGAAAGAGTATCGTTATCTCCGATCTCGATCTCATTGGTTGCGATGGTATCATTCTCATTAACGATGGGAATAACACCCATATCAAGAAGCGCCTTGAAGGTATTGGTCGCATTATTCCTGTTTCCGTCATTAAGAACGGTGTCCTTGGTCATGAGAACCTGGGCGGGAAGCTGGTTATACTCGGTGAAGAACTTCTCATATATGTTCATGAGTCTTCCCTGGCCGATCGCCGCACATGCCTGCTTCTGGGGAAGCGTAAGCTCGTGGGATATGGATCTGTCCCTTCCGTAGCCGATCGCATACTTTCCGGCAGCGATCGCACCCGATGATACAAGCACGACATCCTTGCCGGAATTATGGATATCACAGAGCTGCCTTACGAGAAGCTCGATCCTTGAAAAATCCATTCCGCCGCTTTCGGGATGATTGATCGATGATGATCCGATCTTAACTACAATTCTTTTCTTGTTCTTAAAATTCTCTCTTAAATCGCTCATTTTTTCATTTAACCGCTGTTATAATTTTTCCGGACAAAAAAAGCCCTCAGATCTTAGTAAACATACCGTTTTACTATAAATCCAAGAGCGTTAACTGTCAAATAATCTTACTATAATTTATGGGGTCAGCGGCCTATTTTTTCAAGGAGCTCCTTATTCCTGTCAAGAGTGTTATATAAACCGTCTTCCGAAAGGACTCCCCTTTTGAAATACTCGGGGAATTTGCCCTGTTCGTCCATTTTGTGATCATTTTTCCAGTCACGGCTCGAATAGTACCGTTCAAGCTCCCTGGCCTTGGGCTGAAAAGCCTTATACCTCGAGATCAGATCGTCCGTTATCTCATCATTATCGGCTTCATAGATCAGATCACCGAGTTTATCGAAGATCAGTTCCATTCTTTCGACCCTGTCCATCGCTTCATCGACATTACCGGGGCCGCCGATGAAAATGCAATACGCTTCATGTATCGCAGCCATGGTGGCAATGATACAAGCGGCAATGATCAGAACAAATTTGATCTGCCAGTTTACGGAAAGGCCAAGTGAGAAAAGCATGAAATACACGTAAAAACCGCAGAATTTATTAAGCTTAGAATGTATTGAAATAAAGCGGTGAAGAACAGTCAGTGAAACAATGATGCTCGAAAACTTTATGAGTATGATAATGCATATCCAGATGAGCAGCCAATCCGGAACTATGATTATATCGACAAGCTTAAGGAAAACCGCCATGGAAAAGGTTATATCGGCAATAGTATCGAATTTATCCCCGAATTCGGATTCTGTCTTAAGTCCCCTGGCTACGGCTCCGTCAAGTATATCCGTAAGTCCTCCCGAAATATAAAGAGCGTAATACCAAACTGAAAACGCAGGAAAAACAAGGATCATAAGACTGATGACGATCCTTGTTCCCGTCAGTATGTTGGCAAGCTGTTTCTTCATATTTCTTTCTTTATCCTTCGAATACCAAAACATTCCATGAAAGCGGCTTTACATGCATCTTAAACTCACCGTTTTCAAGTTTGTATTCTTTTACTTCGGAGGGCATTATAAATTCATTTCCGAATTCATTCCTCACTTCGAGATCGGGTGCGGTCATTGATGTGGCGAGTTTTACCTTATATCCTTCAAAGCCCTTAATATCGACTGTAAGAGGATAATCACTGTCCTCGTTTCTGTTTATCACAAATACTGCGAGTCTCTTATTACCCTTATCCCACGCGGAAGCTGCGTCGATGTAATTTACGCCTTCTTTTCCGGTGTACTGTGAAGTGTCTTCGATCGCATATCCGGGCATATCGAATGTCTCACATTCAACCTTAACATCCATCGAGGTTCCCTTAGCATACTCAATAAGCTGAGTAAACGAGAAGTGTGATGCACTCTTCCATATATGATCATGATTCGACGCTGCAAGTGCGGCAAGTCCGCCGGTCTGACATCCGATCTTAACACGGTCCGCATGACGGAGCATCGCAAGCTGGACCGACGCATTTCCGAGTGCATGTATCATATCTCCGCCGGGGAATACCCTGTCCTGCATATTGTCGGGATCATGGAGCACATAGGTTCTGGAAGGATCGAACTTGTAATGATTGCGCGCCATATTATAACGGCCGTATCCGGGATGAAGAGGTTCAAGAGGTCTTACCATGCATCCGTATTCGTCAAGCGAGATCATGACCTTCTTAGGTGATCTGTGCTTTGAGGCAACGTAATCTATCATCGCGGTAAGGTTGTTGATGTAATCCTCATAATAAAGCGAACCGCCGAGAAGAGCCCTGATATCTCCGGGAGGTGCCGAGTGATAATGATGTACGGATACATAATCAACAACATCATAACACTTATCAAGTACAGCTTCATCCCATGCGGGAAATGTTTCCATAAAAGGTGCGGACGAGCCGCAAACAGCGGTTTCTATGCTTTCGTCGATCCACTTGATTGCCTTGGAGGTTTCGAGAACCTTGTGTCCGTAGCCCTCGGGATTTTTGTCCCAGGCACCGAGCTGCCAGGGGCCGTCCATCTCATTTCCGAGATACCACATCTTAACATTATACGGATCCTCATGACCGTTCTTCTTTCGGAGATCCGACCAGTATGAACCTCCGGAGTGATTTGTATATTCAACAAGATCCATCGCATCCTGGATCGTTCCGGTGCCCATATTGACTGTATAAAGGGGGTCTGTTCCAACCTTTTCGGCCCACTGAAGATACTCGTCATGACCTACTTCATTGGTTATATACTGATGCCATGAAGGATCGAGATGTACTTTTCTGTCAGCCTTGGGGCCGATGGAATCCTTCCACTGCCATGCCGAAACAAAATTGCCTCCGGGCATCCTGACAGCCGGAAGTCCCGAAGCTTTAAGTGCATCGATGAAATCGGTCCTGAATCCCTGCTCATCCGCTGTGGGATGCTTGGGATTGTACATTGTTCCGTTTACAATAGTCCCTATCGGTTCGAGAAATGCGGAAAAGAGTCTTTCGGATATCTCTCCTATCTCATACGAGGGATGAATTGTGATCTTAGCATTCTGTGCCATTAAGGGTCTCCTTGGTTTTATTCTTTAAGATCATACTTTCCAGTTATTTCGTCCTGCGTCCTTGGCTCTGTAGAGGGCTTCATCGGCTCTTGCAAGGGTATCCTTGTAAGCTTCGTCTTCTTCACTGAAAAAGGAAAATCCCATTGAAGAGGTGATCTTCACATCCCCCGGAAGTTCCTCAAGCTTTATAGAACGGATCGATTCGAGTATTTTGTCGCCGATCGCGGGAAGAAGCTCCATTGAAACATTCTGGAGGATGACTATAAACTCATCTCCGCCCCAGCGTATGATCTTATCCGTTGATCTTGTGCATTTATGTACAGCCGATACGAATTCCTTCAGAACTTTATCTCCCAGCTCATGTCCGTATCCGTCATTGAACTGCTTGAAATAATCGATATCCATCATAAGGATGAGTGTATCCTTCTTGCCTTCTTTGAATTCATTAAATTCTCTCTCGAGCAGACGGTCCCCGTATAATCTTGAATTGGCTCCTGTCAGAGCATCCCAGTTGAGTTTGTCTTTGAGTTCGCGGTTCTTCTGCTCATACTCCCTTATGCCTATCCTTCTGTAAACGATCAGGAACAGGAACAGAAGTATCATCCAGGCAAAAACAACAAGCCCCAGGGTGATCACCTGATATTTAAACACATTATCATGTGCGGTAATTTTATAATGCTCAACATCATCAAGATTTACGCCCATGCATATGATCCAGTCAAATGGCTCATAGAGCTTGGCATAGGTTACCTTTTCGGTCACTTCATCCGAATCCAGCTTCTTGAATGCATAATTCTGATAGATCTCTCCGTCTTCAACAATACCCTGAAGCTCCGTCTCATAGGCTTTCATTCCCATCTGATTGACTTCATTCGTGGACAGATAACAGCCTTCCGTATCCGAAAGATTTGGATGAACCAGTCTTATCGCATAATCGTCCCCGCCGTTATAATCAAGAACCTTCTGAATCCACATATAGGCTCCGTCAAAATGCTCTTCCTCATAGATCCGCTTACGGGCAATCTCAAGCATTGCCTCTTCAAGTTCTGCTTCATCGGCATCGGGATGAGCTGCCAGATACTGATCGATTTCACCGTCAAGATAGATCATAAAATTATTAACATACTCATAGAGCATGTTCTTCTTGACAGAAAGCGCAGCCTCATATGTCATCTTTGCACTGACATTGGAAACGATCCGGGAAAAAGCCGTAAAAAGAACTACGGAGATCAGAATACCGAGAAGTACAAACAATATGGATCTTTTTACATTATGTTTATTAAATTTCATGGTTATATGTCTCTCCCCCCCGGAGTTTAAACCATATTGGTCACAGCATATTTTCTTATGATCGTCTCAGCCCCGCGAATTCCGTCGATGGCTGCGGAGGTTATTCCGCCGGCATAGCCTGCTCCTTCTCCCAACGGGATCAGTCCTTTTATCGAAGACTGCATTTCGTCATCTCTCGGTATCCTCACGGGCGAGCTGGTCCTCGATTCCACACCCGCCATAATGGTTTCGGGAGAATCAAAACCTTTGATCACATTTCCGAAACGGGTCATGCCGTCAATGAACAGTTCATTTATATTATCGTCAAATATTCCTGAAAGATCACACCATTCGTACGAACCCTTGAATACGGGATCAACGGTAAAAGCCTCAAACGGAGACGATGCATCTCCTCTTCTTTTGTCTTCCGTATTGCCGGAAAAAGAAGAACTGTCCACCTGTTTTACTTTTGATCTAAAGTCGCCGTATCGCTGAGCGGGAATCTTTCCGCCGGCAGCTTCATACGCTCTTTTTTCCAGTTCCCTTTGATACTCTATTCCCGCCAGCGGATGGCTTGACGGATAATCGGAAACGGGAATGCTTACAACTATGGCGGAGTTGGCATTGGCTGAATCTCTTCCGCTGTAGCTCATTCCGTTTACAACGGTACCGCCATCTTCGGATGATGAATTCACAACATATCCTCCGGGGCACATACAGAATGAGAACACACCCCTGTCACCGAAATTGGCAGTAAGCTTATAAGGAGATGCCCCGAGTATGTCCGCATATTTTTCATCGCCGTACTGATTGGCATTTATGAGAGACTGTGGGTGCTGCACCCTGAACCCTGCGGCAAAGGGCTTCTGCTCCATCGAAAGACCGCTATCATACAAAAGCTCATATGTATCCCTTGCCGAATGTCCGATCGCAAGCACGATGACAGATGTCCGTATCTTCTCTTCCCTGCCGTCCGCACATCTTACGGTTACGGATCTTGCTGCGCCGTCAAGACACTCTATCCCTGTAAGACAGGTCTCGAATCTGACCTCACCGCCGAGTTCGATTATACGGTTTCTGATATTTCTGACTATAACGGGAAGCACATCCGTTCCGAGATGGGGCATATGATCGTACAGTATCTCATCGTCCGCTCCGAATTCGACGAACGTTTTAAGAACCTCACCTATCCTTCCGTCCTTATCCTTGACTGAAGTTGAAAGCTTTCCGTCCGAAAACGTACCGGCTCCGCCTTCACCAAACTGGACATTGCAGGAAGTATCAAGCACTCCTGTCTCCCAGAATTTCTCAACATCCTTTGCCCTGTCTTCAACGCATTTTCCGCGTTCTATCACAAGCGGCCTGAATCCGGCTCTTGCAAGCTCATAAGCACAGAAAAGACCGGCGGGACCCATTCCCACGATCAAGGGTCTTTCGGTCAGTTCTTCACATCCCTGCTCGGGAAGCATATATTCTTTTTTTTCGTATTTAGATACGCAGGTATCTTTTGAAAATCTCCTGAGAAGCTTATCTTCGTTCCGGCAGCTGACACAGAGGCTGAACACATAATAAAGCTCGGGCTTTTTCCTCGCATCAAGGGACCTTCTTAATATCCCTGCATAGGTTATGTCCGAATCCGGAATCTTAAGTCTGGAACAGACAGCCTTACGAAGATCAGGCTGTTTATCACTTACTCTGATTTTGATCTGATCTATACGAAGCATCTTACATTACTTTCAAAATCTGACCGAGGCTGTAAAGCAGTCCTCCGAAGGGCATGAGCTTAAGCTCATATTCAGTGTAATTCCTGAGAAGCAAGAGTACGGAATGATAAATGATCAGCCCTATGGGAATGCAGAGAAACAGCGTAAACAGGTTCCCGAGATGAGGGGAAGCGGCATTTGTGATAAGAAGAAGGAATATGGCGGTGACGGCACCCGAAACTACCGGAAGAAGAACATTCCTCAGAGGATCGAATACCATACTCATACGAAGATACGTGATCACGCACCATACAGCCATACCGACTATGGAATAGACAAGAAGCGAAAGCATCAGTGTTCTGTAAAGAGAATGAGCGCCTATGCTGAGCCTTACGGTAAGGAAACCCGCAAAGCCCGCTGCAGCATCCGCTATTATCCTGGGAATACGATCGTCCCTCATTGCACAGAGTCCGTCGCAGAACCAGTAAATGACAAAAGCAACCGAAGCAGCAAGAGTAAGGATGAGTTCGGTAGTAAGCGAAGGACCGCCTTCGGCTATCAGGACTTTTGCGAGCAGTTTGGAAACGGATGCGAAAAACGCGGTAAAGAACACAGCGGAAATAACAACGATATGAATTCCGAAATCAAAGAATGCCCTTGAGGGACCTTTTTCATTTTTACGGACACTTCCGACCCAATTGATCGAAGCACCTGTTCCGCAGAACAGAGCAACGATGACGGAAACCGCGAAAGGAATGAACAGCACACACACCGCAGTTCCTATCGAAGCGGCATCACCTGCCAGCATAATGCAGGAATGCAAAAGAAGGCAGAAGAAACCTCCGTGAAGGATGCTGCCGAGTCTTCTTCTCCAAAGTGTAAAGAAGATGTATCCGACACGGTCCCTTCCGGAAAACGCATCATGCTCTCCCACGCTCTTCATCTTAAGTCCGAGACGTACTATAAACAGGAAAAGGAAAACAAACACTTCGGCAATGCAAAATCCGACGAAAAGCCCGGCAGCGGCATAGATGAATTTCATATCTTCATCCATAAGTATCTGACCGGCTATAACTCCCTTATCATACATATATTTCATAAGGAAAAAGCCGGAAACAATCCTGAGAAGTTCCCTGAGTACATATGTAATGCATATAGCCCTGTCTCCCGAAGAAACGGAAGCATATCCGTAGAAGTATTCGTTGATCATCCTGAAAAAGAAGAACGCAGCGATATAAAATCCGAGAAATCTCCCCTTGGGAAGCGCGAAGAAATCGCTCATCGAATAATAAGTAACGGCTATGCAGAGAACGGAACCGATAACAGCTGCGAGAAACTGATTTACAAGACTCACGGAAAGGATCGTACCCGCATTCGACTTCTGTCCTTTGGAAAGTCTGGACCTTATCATTCTGGACATGACATCGGAAAAGCCTTCTCCGAACAACATCCAGACAAAGACACAGATAAGATAAGCACTTACCATATATCCGACTCCTATGTCGGAAAGAATGAACCTGTAAAAATATATCGAAAGCACAGAGATCAGAAGCGATATAAGTGCTGTTTTTTTCTTGATAATAAATGTTTTCATCAGTTACCTCTCGTTATGCCAAGGGATTCAAGTACGGCTTCCTGCTTGGAGAACATGACCTTCTCTTCATCCTCGGTCATATGATCGTAGCCGCACAGATGAAGACAGCTGTGTGCAGTCAGAAATGCCATTTCTCTCTTAACGCTGTGACCGTACTCCTCAGCCTGGGAGAAAATACGGTCGGCATTAAGAACAATATCTCCGAGGATCAGTTCACCGCTCTCGGGGTCGATACAGTCGGCTTTTTTTTCGTCGGATATGTTAAAATCGGAGGGTTTATCAAAATCAAGTCCGGGAAAAGAAAGAACATCGGTGGGAGAATCTATTCCCCTGTATGATGCATTCAGTTCCCTTATGCCTTCCGAATCGGTGATCACAATATTTACGCAGGAGCATTCGGTGGGAGCACCTTCCGACAAGAAGGTACGTTCACAGACTGTCCTGATAAGTTCCGCAGCATCAAAACCGAAATCGGCTTCGGTCTCGTTTTCAACGAAGAAAGTCATAATAGAGCTTCTCCTCTTTGAATATCTTCTTCATCTCCGAAATATCGGAGAAGGTGATATCACATTTATCAAATGTTCCCTTTTTAATAAATCTCTCAAAAACCGCATCAGTCAGCTTGGAAGTATCGATATCGGCATTCCTGTCCTTCTCGAAGACAGCCATCACTGCCATGACAACGGTCTTGGAACATACAAGCACAGCAGCTTCCCTGGATGAAAGTGAAATGCCGGGATTTTTGATGTAAGCGGTATATTCGTCAAGAATGTACTTGAGAGCATTTGTAAAACGCATATCAAGATAAAAATCTTCTCTCGCATTCTTATCCGCGGGAGTGAGTTCATGATAATAACCGGCGCACTTTACAATATCCGTATCGAGCCCCAGTGCGGATGCTATTCGGTCACAGAAATATGCGGTATGAAGGCTGATCATATACTTCTTCGGATCCTCGGATTTAAGCGAAAGGAGCATCTCGCTTTCAGTATCGCACAGTGTCTGATAAAGATCCGAATACCTGTACATGATGAGCGAGGAATATCCCCTGAATGCGGAATAAATAACTATAAGTCCGATAAGGCAGTTTACAAGCGGCAGATAAAAAAGCTGCAGCTCGGGCCTTGAATTTATCGTAAGTATTATTCCGCACATTTCACACACAAGAAGACAGAATGATGAAAGAAATGCAGGAAGTGCAAATTTCATTTCGCTGCCCAGCGGAAGAAATACGATCACGGAAAATACGCCGCTTACAAGATATACGAAAAACACGATCACACCGCATCCGGAAACAAGTATGGTTCCCGCAAGAAGAAGCGATGCGGTTATTATTCCGAGCAAAGGCGATGAGAAAAGCGAGAGTACAACAAAGACCGGAACAAATACCCACATGGTATTTGGAAATGTCGAAAAAAGCACTGACAAGAGCATGGACAAAAAGACAACGACCAAAAACCGCTTTTCCGCTGTTTTGGAAATATCGGGATCAGTCTCGGATATCGTATAGAATTTACTGATACATAAAGAGACGGTTCCGCCGATTATGCAGGAAAAAACAGCCAGCTGAATAAGCTCAGCCGTATCCTTCCCGAAAAAGAAACCGCTTCCGGTAAGGAGCAGAGCATACAGGGGCGTAAAAACGAAACCGAACGCTTTAAGACCTGTGCTTTTTGTCGTTACTCTTTCTTCTGTTCTCATAATCTTCGTAGCGTTTGACTATCTTCTGTACAAGGGGATGTCTTACAACGTCCTTGCTTGTCAGATAACAGAATGCTATTTCATCCATTCCGCCGAGAACCTTGGTGGCTACATCAAGTCCGCTTACGGTTCCGGGTGCAAGGTCCTTCTGTGTTGCATCACCTGTAACAACAACCTTGGAGCCGAATCCGATCCTCGTAAGGAACATCTTCATCTGTGCAGGTGTGGTATTCTGGGCCTCATCAAGTATTATGAAAGCATTATCGAGAGTTCTTCCTCTCATATATGCAAGCGGTGCCACTTCGATAAGTCCCTTCTCCATATTCACACTGAATTTTTCGGGACCCATTATCTGGAAAAGTGCATCATACAAAGGGCGGAGGTACGGATCAACCTTGCTCTGAAGATCACCCGGAAGGAATCCGAGCTTTTCTCCGGCTTCGATCGCAGGTCTTGTAAGAATGATCCTTCCGACCTCTTCATTCTTAAAAGCGGTGATTGCCATAGCCATGGCAAGGTAGGTTTTTCCTGTACCGGCAGGTCCGATACCGAAGGTGATCATCTTATCCTTTATTGAACCGACATAAGTTTTCTGACCGAGTGTCTTGGGAAAAACAGGTTTGCCTGCAGCGGTATGACAGATGCAATCCGAAAGAGTCTCGCTTAAGACTCCGCCGTTATTGTCAGCCGCTTCTTCAATTGCATAATCAACACTCTGTTCTTCGATATTTTCCACTTTTCCCGAATAATCCTTCAGATCCATGATCACAGACATTGCTTTTTCGGCATTGTCCTTACTGCCGTATACATACAGATAACCGTTTCTGGAAACAACCCTGACATCCATTGAGGATTCAACCTTCTTGATATAGGCATCCCTCATTCCGAAAATGCTCCGCATTTCCTCATCAGTCAGCTCCGCTTTAAGAGATATCTCTTCCATCCAAATTCCTTTATTTGATAACTTCCTTGATCAGCTTCTGAGGTTCGGGAGCCGATTCCGAATACTCGTATGAACCCTTAAGCTTTTCAAGAGCCGCATCAAGGTTCTTTTCATCGTTGTAATATACATATGCCAGTTCATCACCGGCATTTACTTTAGAGCCGACCTTCTTCAAAAGCTCAATGCCTACGCTGAGATCGATCACATCCTCCTTGGAAGCTCTTCCGCCGCCAAGCATCATGCAGCTGACACCGACACTGTCACAAACGATACGTGATATATATCCGCTCTTTTCGGCAGTAATGACTTTCTTTTTATCAGAAACCTTAAGAAGCGAAGTGTCATATACCTGCGAAGGATCACCGCCCTGTGCCTTAACAAACTCGGCAAGCTTATCGAGTGCTCTTCCGCTTTCGATGACATCATCGATCATCTGAAGCGCCTCCTCTTCCGAAGAAGCTCTGCCGCCGAGCATGATCATGTATGTTGCAAGTGTCCTGACGAGAAGAGTGAAATCCTCGGGTCCTTTTCCGCGAAGCGTATCGATCGCTTCAATGACTTCAAGTGCATTTCCTACTTTGCTTCCCAGGGGCTGGTCCATATCGCTTATGACGGCGACCATCTTACGTCCCGCGCCTTTTCCTATGGTGACCATTTCCTCCGCAAGGGCTTTGGAATCCTCGAGGGTCTTCATGAAAGCTCCGCTTCCGGTCTTGACGTCAAGCACGATCGCATCGGCACCTGCGGCAAGCTTCTTACTCATAATGGAGCTTGCGATAAGTGACATGTTCTCAACGGTTGCGGTAACGTCCCTGAGTGCATAGAGCTTTTTGTCTGCGGGGGCAAGATCTGCGGTCTGTCCCATAAGGGCTATTCCGATATCATTAACATTTCTGATGAAGGTTTCGGTTGGGATAGAAACATTAAAGCCGTTAAAGCTTTCAAGCTTATCGATGGTTCCGCCGGTATGCCCGAGTCCTCTTCCGCTCATCTTGGCGATCGGAACTCCGCAGGCGGCAACGATGGGTGTCAGTGCGATGGATGTCTTGTCACCCACACCGCCGGTAGAATGCTTATCAACCTTGATACCTTTGATAGCGGACAGATCCAGCTTATCGCCCGAATCAGCCATTACATTGGTAAGGGTAAGAGTCTCCCTTTCATTCATCCCCCTGAAATAGATCGCCATCATAAGTGCGGAGACCTGATAATCGGGGATCTCTCCTTTTGTATATCCGTCAACGAAAAAAGAGATCTCTTCGTCGGTAAGCTCGTTACCGTTTCTCTTTGAGGCAATGATATCAACCATTCTCATAACTGAAATCTCCTTTCGATAAAACCGTTCTTAAATTCTTTTTCTGCAGATGTCCGAAAGACAGCATTCCTCACACGCAGGGCTCTGGGCTTTGCAGACTGCACGGCCGTGATCAACGAGCCTGTGGCAGAGCGCGCCGGATTCTTCGGGTGGCACGATCTTCCTGAGCTGCAATTCAACCTTGTACGGATCCCCGGACCCGTCGCTGAGTCCGATCCTTCCCGAAAGCCTTATGCAATGGGTATCACATACATAGCTTTCCTGTCCGAATACATCTCCGAGGATAAGATTGGCACTCTTTCTTCCGACTCCAGGGAGCGATAAAAGCTCCTCCATGGTATCCGGAACAACTCCGTCAAACCTTTCGACGAGTTCGGTCATACAGGCTTTGATATCCCTTGCCTTAGTCTTGAAAAGTCCGCAGGGTTTAATGAATCTTTCGATATCGGAAATCTTCGCCTTGGACAATTTCTCGGGTGAATCGTATTTTGCAAACAGTGCGGGTACGGTTTCGTTTACTCTCTTATCCGTACACTGTGCCGCAAGTCTTACGCTTACAAGAAGCTGCCAGGCGGAACGCGAATCAAGCGTGCAGACGGAGTCGGGATATTCACATTTAAGCCTTCGGATCACTTCTTCGGCCAGCTGTTTTTTTCTCATTTATGATACGGTTCTCCGCGCATTATTCTGAATGCCCTGTATATCTGCTCGGACAGGATCACTCTCATCAGCTGATGGGGAAATGTCATATCCGAAAAGCTGAGTTTAAGGTCAGAGTGGGATGACACCTTTTCCGAAAGACCGAGCGATCCTCCGATCACAAAAGCTATATCGCTTTTTCCGGATACGAAAAGATCGGACAGCATACCCGAAAATTTCTCGGAATCGTACTTTTTTCCTTTGATCTCAAGAGTGATCACATACATCCCGGGATCGATATTCTTAAGGATACGTTCACCTTCGATGTCCCTGACTCTGGCTGAAGCCGATGCTGAATTTCCGGTATCGGGTTCGTCATCAACTTCAATTACTTTAAAGGAACAATATGCGGAAAGTCTCTTGGCATACTCGGCCACCGCATCACGGTAAAAAGCTTCCTTGATCCTCCCGACACAGAGCAGTGTTATGTTCATTCTTCACTCTCTTCATACAGGCTGTCATAAAGTTTCTCATCGATCAGGTTATCGAGAAAATCCGGATCGATGTTCACGAACTTCTTCGTGATAAGATTCTTCAGGCAGTCGTTTCTTTTGAAAAACATGATCTCGGGAGTGTCTCCCTCCGCTATGCCTGCCTTTTCATCAACATCCGTGGCGGTAAGCTCTTCAGAAACATACTTTACGATCCTGTCCTCAAGAGTGTGATCCGACTTTGCCTTCTTTTCGAAGATATTGGCACCCCTTATTGAACTGAGTCCCATCACAAGGAAAAGAACAAATGTGGCAAAAAGTATGCCGTAGCTCATATAGGGATTGCCAAAGAACTTCGGGATCACATCAAACAAAGTAAGTATAACGAAAAGAATCCCCGCTCCGCCGAAAACGGTGAGCAGATACCCCGTGGATCTGTAATCCGTTGCCTTATCGTTATTCTTTATGTAAGGAGCTTTTGAAGCAAATGATGCTTCTTCGGGTTCAGCGTCCGGATTTCCCGGTTCTTCGCTGAACCCGTAATTAACGCTTAACTCTCTTTCATCACCTGACATATTTTCATCCCCGATTCAGGTTAACTGGTTACCGTACGATCTTCCCCCAAGAAAATTATCCGGTCAGCAGTGATCATCCCTTAAGATACTCATCGATAGCCTTCGCTGCTTCTTTTCCTGCCCCCATTGCAAGAATAACGGTAGCAGCACCAGTAACCGCATCTCCGCCGGCATATACACCGTCTCTGCTGGTCTTGCCGGTAGTCTCCTCGGCAACGATACATTTTCTCTTATTGGTATCAAGGCCCTTGGTAGTCATGGAAATAAGGGGATTGGGGCTTGTTCCGAGGCTCATGATGACGGTATCGACATCGATATCGAATTCTGAACCTGCTACGGGCTGAGGGCTTCTTCTGCCGGATTCGTCGGGCTCGCCGAGCTCCATACGTACGCATCTGATTCCCTTTACCCAGCCCTTCTCGTCACCGAGGATCTCGGTAGGATTGGTAAGAAGATCGAATATGATGCCTTCTTCCTTGGCGTGATGAACTTCCTCAACTCTTGCGGGAAGCTCCTCTTCGCCTCTTCTGTAAACGATATGTACCTCGGCACCGAGTCTGAGTGCGGTTCTTGCCGCATCCATTGCAACGTTTCCGCCGCCCACTACGGCAACCTTCCTGCTCTTCATAATGGGAGTGGGTGATTCCTCGCGGAATGACTTCATGAGATTGCTTCTGGTAAGATACTCGTTTGCGGAGAATACTCCGTTGAGAGTCTCGCCGGGAATGTTCATGAATCTGGGAAGTCCTGCACCCGAACCGATGAATACTGCCCTGAAGCCTTCTTTTTCCATGAGTTCGTCAATGGTAACACTGCGGCCTACGACAACGTTGGTCTCAATCTTGACACCGAGAGCCTTTACGTTCTCGATCTCCTTGGCAACAACTCTCTCCTTGGGAAGTCTGAACTCCGGGATACCGTAAACAAGAACTCCGCCTGCCTGATGAAGCGCTTCGAAAATGGTTACGTCATATCCGAGTTTTGCGAGATCTCCCGCACAGGTAAGTCCGCTGGGGCCGGATCCGATAACGGCTACTTTGATACCATTGGACTCAGCGGTCTTCTTGGGCTTAAGGCCGTGCTCCATAGCGTAGTCGGCAACAAATCTCTCAAGCTTACCGATCGATACGGCTTCACCCTTGATACCTCTGATGCACTTTCCTTCGCACTGTGTCTCCTGGGGACATACTCTTCCGCATACGGCAGGAAGAGCCGATGACTTTGAAATAATATTGTATGCTTCCTCGATATTTCCTTCCTTGATCTGCTGAATGAATCCGGGGATATCGATGGAAACGGGGCATCCCTTCATACACTGGGCATTCTTACAGTTAAGGCATCTGCTTGCCTCAGCCTGTGCCTCTTCAAGGCTGTATCCGTAGCATACCTCTTCGAAGTTTGTTGCTCTTACTTTGGCTTCCTGTTCCCTTACGGGTACTTTCTTCATTACATCGACTTCCATTTATATGATCTCCTTAAAGAATAGTTTCAAGTTTCGATTGTACCGGATCAGCAATTGCCGCATCCGCCGTGATGGGTTGCACCCTCCTGAAGTTCGAGGAGTTTTCTTCCCTCTTCGGTCTTGTACATTGCCTGACGTCTCATTGACTCATCGAAATCAACGAGCCATCCGTCAAACTCGGGACCGTCGATGCAGGCAAACTTGATCTCATCACCTACATGTACACGGCATGCTCCGCACATTCCGGTTCCGTCGACCATAATGGGGTTCATGGAAACGATAGTGGGGATATTAAGCTGCTTGGTAAGCTGTACCGCAAACTTCATCATGATAAGGGGACCGATCGCTATACATTTTGTATAAGACTTGCCCTCATCGATAAGTGCCTGGAGACATACGCAGACATTTCCGCTTCTTCCGTATGATCCGTCATCGGTAGTGATGTAAACATTCTCGGCAACGGATTTAAAATCATCTTCAAGGATCACAAGATCTTTGTTTCTCGCACCGATGATTACATCAGCGGGAACTCCCTGCTCCTTGAGCCACTTGAGCTGGGGATATACAGGTGCGGTTCCTACACCGCCGGCGATGAAGATGATCTTTTCTTTCTTGAGTTCATCCACACTCATCTCGCAGAGCTCCGAAGGACATCCGAGAGGTCCTACGATATCGGTGAAGGAATCACCTTCCTTAAGATCTGCCATAAGAGTGGTTGAAGCTCCGATAGTCTGGAAAACGAGAACGATGGTTCCCTTCTCCCTGTTGTAATCACAGATGGTAAGAGGGATTCTCTCACCGTCTTCGGAACATCTGACAATGACAAACTGTCCGGGAAGACATCTGTCGGCCGTTCTCTTAGCTTCGACTTCCATTCTGATGATGTTGTCCGTAAGATAGGATTTTGTTAAGATCTTGTACATTTTATTTCCCTTTCCACATTGTGATTTATTCATCAATACCCGGATCGGTATTGTCTGTGTTTTCATTGGCTGATACGTCGCCCTGTCCCGTGTCTGTTTCTTCTACGGTGTGAACATAGATCGCATCCTCGGGTATCTCAAGAACCACCGGCTGGCCTTCCTCATTGAAAATATAAGCCACGCCGTCAATGCTGATCCCGCATACAACGAGGAGTCCCGTATCGGGATCGAGCACGCAGGGTGTTCCGTCGACAAGGTAGATCCCGTTAAGAAGATCCACTATATCGTGCTCAACAGGCTTATCGTCCGAGGACGGCTCTATGACCTCGTAAAGCTCTTCGCTTTCGATCACATAGTTAACTTCGGAGATCGGACTCCATACTCCGTGAGCGTTAACCGTGCAAACCTTGATATGGTATTCACCCTTTGTAAGAAGAAGCGGAACAATGTATTCAAACGATTCTTCATTTGGCGCGGTCTCATCGAGCGTGTAATAGATCCTGGCATTTCCGGGAACGGTTATCTTAAGGAGCTGGTCGGTTCCGTAATAACCGCTGTCCAGATTGAACTCCGGGATCATCAGGCAATAGTCGATGTACTTTTCACGGATCTCAAGATTATTGCAGGTCTGAAGAAGATCCGCCATCGATACGTAATCTTCGCTCTCGAAATATATGGCAAGAAGTCCTTCATAAGCTGCGGCATTCTGCTCCGATGTTGCGAAAGGAAGCCCCGCTATCTGAAGCAGCAGGTTTTCGTACTTTACGGTGTCCCCCTGGTCCTTATACAAAAGGGCAAGATACAAAAGCACATCAACATCGCTGCTGTCTTCCGCAGTAACATCTTCAAGGATCGCAACGGCTCTTGCTATATCCCCGTGTTCCGCTGCCTCCCTGGCCTGCTCAAACAGATAATCCGTTCCGGAAGATCTGTTGAAAAACGCAAGTCCCGCGGTAACAAGTATCAGAGTAAGAACCGCTATCAGGGCAAACCTGATCCACCCCGTTCTATGCTTTTTTTCAGGAACAGGAGCATCCTCTTCCCTGTAAGGAATCTCATCATTCGCTCCTTCGGGAGATCTGCCGAAATCAGCTTCGTCGTCATCAAGATCGCTGAGCATACTTTTTACGGTATCTTCCGCTTTCTTTTCGGCAAATTCCTTGAAGTCCGGAACGATGTGTATATCCTGGCCGCACTTTTCACAGTACAGTGAGCCTTCGGGAATCTCGGCTCCGCATTTTTGACATTTCATATGATCAGTGTATCGATATGATCTTCAGTCTTCACATACGGATGAAAGACAGTTGTACATAAGCATTGCAATGGTCATGGGGCCTACACCGCCGGGAACCGGGGTGATCGCTGATGCAACGGGTTCAACGGATGCGTAATCAACATCTCCGCAGAGCTTTCCGTCATCGCATCTGTGTATTCCGACATCAATGACAACGGCTCCGTCCTTAACATAGGATGCATCGATGAACTTAGGCTTGCCAATCGCAACGACGAGTATATCAGCTCTCTTAGTCACTTCCTTAAGGTCCCTGGTTCTTGAATGGCATACGGTAACGGTTCCGTTTTCCTTAAGAAGGAGCATGGACATAGGCTTTCCGACTATATTGCTTCTTCCGACAACAACGCATTCTTTTCCGCTGATCTCGATGCCGGATCTCTTAAGGAGCTGAATTACGCCTGCAGGTGTGCAGCTTACAAAACCCTTCTTTCCGATAGAAAGCTTTCCGACATTAACGGGGTGGAATCCGTCAACGTCCTTATCGGGAGAGATCGCATCGAGCACCTTGTCCTCATCCATTCCCTTGGGGAGGGGAAGCTGAACAAGAATGCCGTTTACATCATCTCTGTTATTGAGCTCATCAATAAGCTCAAGAAGCTTATCTTCGGTTGTGTCTGCAGGAAGTTCATAAGAAAGAGATCTTATCCCGCAGTACTCACATGCTTTCTTTTTATTCTTGACATATACCTGCGATGCGGGATCTTCTCCGACAAGTATTACCGCAAGTGTTGCGGTGATGCCCTTTGCCTGAAGCTCTGCAGTCTTTGCTTTTATCTCATCCTTGACCGCAAGTGATATTGCTTTTCCGTCTATTATCTTAGCCATTTTGATTCCTCTTTATCAGAATAATCCCGTGATCTTACCTTCGTCGTTGACATCGATCCTGTAAGCTGCGGGTGATTTTGAAAGTCCCGGCATTGTCATGATGGAACCGGTGAGAACAACAACAAATCCGGCACCGGCACTTACATATACTTCCCTTACATGAACCTTGAATCCCTCAGGTCTTCCGAGAAGTGCAGGATCGTCGGAAAGCGAATACTGGGTCTTCGCCATACAAACGGGAAGATTTCCGAATCCCATCTCTTCTATCTTCGCGATCTGCTTGGCTGCCGATGAAGCGATATCCACACCGTCGGCCCCGTAGATCTTCTCAGCGACGGCTTCGATCTTCTCTGTGATGGAAAGTTCATCGGGATAGCAGAACCTGAAGTCTGACTTCTCCTCGGCAGCTTTGATGACAAGCTCGGCAAGTTCGGTTCCGCCCTCTCCGCCTTTTTCCCATACACGCGCAACTGACATGGTGCAGTTCTTCGATGCGCAGTACTCCTTGACGAATCCGATCTCGGAATCGGTATCGGATACGAATGCATTGAGTGCGACAACAACGGGAAGACCGTAGCTCTGTATGTTCTCGATATGCTTTCCGAGATTTTCGATTCCCTTCTTAAGAGCATCGAGATTTTCTGTTCCGAGCTGATCCTTGGGGACTCCGCCGTTATACTTAAGAGCTCTGACGGTTGCGACAAGAACGACGGCACTGGGAGTAAGACCAGCCTGTCTGCACTTGATGTCGAGGAATTTCTCGGCGCCGAGATCAGCTCCGAAGCCGGCTTCGGTTATGCAGTAATCCGCAAGCTTAAGTGCGGTTCTTGTTGCTATAACGGAATTGCATCCGTGTGCTATATTGGCAAAAGGTCCGCCGTGAACTATGGCGGGTGTATGTTCAAGTGTCTGGATGATATTGGGTCTGATCGCATCCTTGAGAAGAGCCGTCATGGCACCGACTGCCTGGATGTCCTCAGCGGTAACGGGATTACCGTCAAGATCATATGCAACGATGATTCGGCCGAGTCTGCGCTTAAGATCCTTAAGATCCTCGGCAAGACAAAGCACTGCCATGATCTCGCTTGCAACGGTGATAACGAAATGATCTTCCCTTACAAATCCGTCGCTCTTGCTTCCGAGACCTACGACGATATTACGGAGAGCCCTGTCGTTCATGTCCATGCATCTCTTCCAGACAACGCTTCTGGAATCGATCCTCTTAACATTACCCTGCTGGATATGATTATCGAGAAGTGCTGCAAGAAGATTGTTGGCACTTGTGATCGCATGGAAATCGCCTGTGAAATGAAGGTTAAGATCCTCCATGGGAACAACCTGTGCCATTCCGCCGCCTGCGGCTCCTCCCTTGATTCCAAAACAGGGGCCGAGCGAAGGCTCTCTTAAAGCGATGATCGCTTTTTTATCGAGCTTTGCAAAGGCTTCTCCGAGTCCGACGGTCACGGTTGTCTTTCCTTCACCGGCGGGGGTGGGATTTATAGCCGTGACAAGAATGAGTTTTCCGTCCTTTTCGGAGGAAAGCTTTTTGATACACTCATCCGTAAGCTTAGCCTTGTACTTTCCGTAAAGATCGAGGTCATCCTCCGAGATTCCTACCTTGGCAGCAACCTGCGCAATGGGAAGCATTGTACATTCCTGTGCGATTTCAATATCTGATTTCATTCCTTTTCCCACCTGTAAATAAATAATTTTATTCGTCTCCGCCGCTCTTGCGGGCTACGTACGCATCAAACATTTCTTCCGTCATGAGGATGTCCCTGGGCTTGGTTCCCTGTTCCTGTCCGACGACTCCGTTGTCCGCAAGCTCATCCATGATCCTGGCCGCGCGGTTGAATCCGATCTTGAGCACTCTTTGAAGATAACCGATCGAAGCCTTGCCGCTGCGGATTATATACTTGCCCGCTTCGACAAAGAGTTCATCGCCGAATACGGAATTACCTGATGATGAAGAAGCGGATGAAGCCGATGATGAAACTCCGGGATCGACACCGTTTTCGATATCGATGATCCTCTTCTTCAGTTCGTCTATTCCGTCAACACCTTCAAGAGGATTTCTGAAAGCGGAATTTCTGTACTCATTTCTGAGTCTGGATGTTACGTCCGTAACTTCCTTGTCCGATACGAACGCGCCCTGAAGTCTTTCGGGCTTCATCTTACCCTTCGGGTAAAAGAGCATGTCACCCTTTCCGAGGAGCTTTTCCGCACCGACCGTATCGAGTATGGTTCTCGAATCGACACCGGATGATACCGCGAAAGCAACACGGCTGGGCATATTGGCTTTGATGAGACCGGTGATGACATCAACGGAAGGTCTCTGTGTTGCAACCACAAGATGCATTCCGCACGCTCTTGCAAGCTGCGCAAGACGTACTATCGATTCCTCGACTTCCTTGGCTGCAACCATCATAAGATCGGCCAGCTCATCGATTATGATGACTATACGGGGAAGCTTTCTGAGAGAGGGTGTGAGTGAATCACTCTCTTCGTATGTGTCTGCGGGAACGGGTTCTCTCCTTCCTGCGTTCACATCCTCAATATAAGTGTTATAGCCTTCGATATCCCTTACTTCCCTGTCGGCAAAGAGACGGTACCTTCTTTCCATCTCACTGACTGCCCACTTGAGCATCTCGGATGCAGCCTTGGGCTTGGTCACGACGTCAAAAGGAAGATGTGGAATTCCGTTATAAACTTTAAGTTCGACAACCTTGGGATCCACAAGCATCAGCTGTACATTCTCGGGTGAGGATTTGTACAGAAGGCTCAGGATCAGGGTATTGATGCAGACCGATTTACCTGAACCGGTCGTACCGGCGATCAGTACATGAGGGAAATCAGCGATGTTCGCAACCACCGTCTTGCCCTCGATATCCTTACCTACAGCAAAGGAAAGAGATGCCTTCGAATCCTTGAACTCCTTGCTCGAAAGAAGATCTCCGAGAAGCACGGGTTCCGCCGTAATATTGGGAACTTCGATACCAATGGCGCTCTTTCCGGGAATGGGAGCCTCGATCCTTATATCCGTTGCCGCAAGAGCCATCTTGATCTCATCGGAAAGTCCAACAACCTTTGAAAGCTTGGTTCCCTGATTAACGGTGAGTTCATACCTTGTTACGGTGGGACCCTTGCTGTAATTACCCATCTCGGCTTCAATTCCGAATGAAGCAAGTGTTTCGATCAGCTTGGTCTGAACATCCTTGACCTCGTTTGCGGAACCCTTACCGGTACCGCTTCCCTTCTTGAGTGCATCGAGACCGGGAGCCTTATAATTGAACTTGCCCAAAGGCTTCTTGGGAGCCGGCATTTCTTCACGGGTTATGGATGCTCTCCGTGCAGGCGCAGGTGCCGCGGGCTTTTCGGGAGCTTTTACCTCGGGACTTACCGCAGGCTCAGTCAAAGGCAGAGGCTGCGTATCGTATTTATCGAATTCGCCTGTAAGATTGATCCTGTGATCGGACTTTACGGGAACCCTTTCAAAACCGAGCTCATCCTCTTCGCCTGCATCATCATATTTTTCGTCATATGAATCCGAAGAAGGTCCGGGACGTCTTACGGGATCGTACCATGTGCCCGATGCATCGGAAGGTGCCGGTTCATCCGTATATTCGTCATCATACTCGGAGTATGAAAGCTCATGCATCTCACCGGTATGCTTTTCCCTGAACTGTTCACCGTGCACGGGAGCCTTGGTGGTCCTGAGAAGTTCCCTTGCATCCTGTGTTTCTTCTTTTTCTTTCTTTTCCGCTTCTTTCCTGATGCGGCCGTCTTCGCTGCGTTTCTTTACATTATTCTTCCAGTTTTCAAAGCTTCCGGAAACGGATTCGAAAACTTCTTTCTTGACGGAACGCTCCTTACGCATCTTCTCGGTCACGGTAAGCGCGGTAGAAGGAGCGGTCTCATCGGCCTCTCCGCCAACATAATCATCCGATTCTTTATCGGGAAGTGCAAGGGGCTCTTCGCTCTGCTCGAGACGGAGTCTTCTTTCTTCCCTTCTCTGTCTGGAATTCTGTATAAATTCACCGGATCTGTCACCTGCGTTAAGAATGATGTTCTTAAAAAGCTCCGCAAAGAAAGTCTTGTTTATCGCAAAAAGACAGATTATCAAAAGAAGAAGGCAGATGATCACGCATCCCGCCTTTCCGATATTCTTGATAAGGGCAAATGAAAGCGAGCCTGAGATCACACCACCGCCGTTTCTAGCTGCAGCAGACAGTCTGTATAGATCTCCCGCATTATATCTTTCAAGACTAGCGGCATTACCCGAAAGAAGATCCGAAAAGATGCCGAGTATGAGAAACAGACCGATAGAACCTGACATGCGAACGGGAAGAAGGTAATCCCTTTCACCCATGTAAAGTCCCCACACGATCATTCCGCCGATGAAAGCGGGAGTAATATAGCTTTCAAATCCGAACGCACCGAAAAAGACGGATGAGATCTTGTCTCCGACTCCTCCGCAAAGTCCGAAATTACACAGCGACAAAAACAGGGCGACGCCTATGGTAATGACCGTTATAAGGACATTACGTGAGCCGTCGTCATCATATCCGCTGTTTCCCCTTGAACCTCCTCCTGGTGCGGAAGAAGGTCTTCCGCCGCCGGACCTTTGTCCGCCCCCCTGAGGTCTGTGGTTATTTCTGTTGTTGCCGGTAGGTCTTGATGCCATCTGTTAATGTGATCCTTTATACATCATAATCATCATTATCGGAAATATTAATGTCGTAATGCAGTGACGATTCATCGACATTAATGTCATATTCCATATTCTTGTGCTCTGTCTTCCTTGCGGGATGAGGAATGGGATTGTCCAGAAGAACCGCGCCGTTGGGTGCGATCTCAGGTTTCTTTTCCTCTTTGACGGGAGCCTTGACTTCGGGAGCTTTCTTCTCCGCAGGCTTTTCGTCCTTCTTATCCGCACTGTCTGATGCAGGTGCGGATCCGGTCTTATCCTTTTCGAGATAGGACTGTGCCCATGCTCCGGGTCTTCTTCTGAACTCAGGTCTGAGCTGAGGTTTCTGGTAAGTATAAGTGCTGTATGTCTTGGGTCTTTCGGGTTTCTTTTCCTCTTCCGCTTTTTCTGCGGTTTCCGCGACAGCAGCTTTATCGGATTCCTTCGCTTCGCTTACCGCTTCCGATACGGGAGTCTGCTTTGCCGAAGATAAAGTTCCGGGCATGATTGCCGATCCGGGAATTATGCGCCTGTCCTCGGGTGAAACAACCTGTTTGGTATCTGCGATCACTTTCTGATCGTCCGCAGGTTTTGCCGCTTCGGCTACTTCAGAATCTCTTGCTGCCTTTGCCGCAAGTGCCGCTTCGGAAAGATGAACTCTGGGAACACCTGAAGCATTCGCTTGCTGGGCATTTGAAGGCTGAGGATTTTCTGGCTGGGCATTTGCGGGATGAGTATTAGCCGCCTGAGCCCTGACTATAGGCGCGGAGTCAAATGCGGGATACTCGAAAACATCTTCTTTCTTTTCCATTTCCTTACTCTCTTCGGTTATCTGAGCGGCGCCGTCTGCGGGAGCCTCAGTATTTTCATCGATTTTTGCGGCCTGAGCCGGAATGGCCGATGTATCCGTCATTCCGTCACCGATATCACCGAAATCTTCTGCGGAAAGATCTCCCGAACTCTTAACGCCGACGGGAACATAGCCTTTATCGGGAGCTGTGAATTCATTGTCATAAAGTTCGGAGCTTGCCTTGAATATGTCGCCCTGTATCTCTCCGGGGAAAAGCTCCCTGAATGCGCTTCCGGCAAAGAGCGCGGCAAACGCAAAGAAGATCTCTCTTCCGTCATTTTCAAGATATGTAAGCCCGAAATTATTTATGAGCGAAACAATGACGATCGAAAGCAGAAGCACGGTCTTGGAATCCTTCTCGGCAAGGAAGCAGACAAAGAGACCGACGGACACAATGACGGCTATGATCGTCACCTCGATATACGAGGTCAGATAGGTAAAGCCGAAGAAAAATCCCTTGGAAGGACCGTAAAGCGAAAGGATCGAATTCAGTACATCCGAAGGGTTTGAAGAACTGAGGAAGGAATCGACGAAAATAATGAGTACAAGGCCGAACACAACCGAGATCAGAGTGAACAGCATCTTCCTGACCCTGAGACCGATATCCGTATCCTCATCGGAAAGATCGTTAAACACTATTCCGACTATAAAGGGAATAAGCGCGATGCCGATGATATCCGCATAAATGACTATAGCGGTGAGTATGCCGGCAACGAGATAACAAATGAACTTCCCTCCGGTAGCCGGAACGCATGTGCTTATCGCAAAGAGCGCGAGCATCATCAGAAGGAAGACAAGATTTCTTGAGTTGAGTGTGAGTGCCTCATGTACCGAGAATCCGGTGATGGACCAAAAGCCTGTGAAGAACAGAGCGGGAACGATCCCGAGCATTTTGCGGAATGCGAAGAATCCGAGAGCAACCGCCGCTAGCTGGATCAGGCAGTTAAAGATCGCAGCTATGAAAATACGGTTCCCGAAAAGAAAAAATATTGCATGGAGACCGGCAATATACCAGTCATCGCATGCATGTACATAGTGAGCAAGCTCACCTCCCGTAACCTTGGCCTGTTCGAAATAGATTGTTCCTCCGAGGCCGTTCCAGGCATAGGATGCCACCCTAAAGATAACGGAAGCGATGATAAGGACCGCGAAAACAAGAAGGCCCAGAGTATCTCCTTTTTCGAAGATAGCCTTAACCTGATCGGAACCGGAAAAAAGGGAAAATACTTTCCAGAGTATAAGTCCGAGTACGGCAAACACACCGAATGCAATGAGCCCGGGCAGATAGGAATATCCGAACTGCTTAGCCGCATCCATTATCGCAAGTATGCAAAAAAGACTGGCGATCAGAACATATATCGCATTGGTGGCAATGCTTACTTTAGATTTCCGAAGATTCATCAGTTAAAACCTTTTCAATGTTATATCTGGGTCTGTGCTTAACTTCAATGTAAGTCTTGCCGACATACTTTCCTACAAGTCCGATCGCAAGAAGCTGCAATCCTCCGAGGAACCAGATCGATATGATCAGCGATGTCCAGCCGGGCTCGACATTACCGGTGAAGTACGAAACAAGTGCATATAAAAGTGCGATGAATGAAAGGAATACGATCACAAATCCGACGGTGAGTATAAGGTCAATGGGCCTTGTCGAGAATGATGAAATGCCGTCAAAAGCAAGTGCGAGCATCTTCTTGAGAGGATACTTGGAAACGCCTGCGGCTCTTTCCTTTCTGTCGTAATATACACAGTCGGTCTTATATCCGATAAGGGGAACGATACCTCTGAGGAAGAGGTTGTACTCACGATAGTTGGAGAACTGTCTGAGTGCCCTGCAGCTCATGAGTCTGAAATCGGCATGATTGTAAATCGTATTGACTCCCATATGAGCCATAAGCTTATAGAATGACTGTGCAGTGAATCTCTTGAAGAAGGTATCGGTCTTTCTCTCCTTCCTTACACCGTAAACGATGTCACAGCCGTCATGATACTTGTCTACCATGTACTCGATAACGGATACATCATCCTGCAGATCAGCATCGATGGAAACACATATGTCGCAAAGATCGGCTGCAGTTATAAGACCTGCGGTAAGCGCATACTGATGGCCTACATTCCTGGCCAGCTTTACGCCGTATACCTGATAGGGATATTTCTCATGCTCAGCTTCGATGAGCTCCCAAGTCTTGTCTTTGCTTCCGTCGTTGACAAACATGATAAAGCTGTCGACGGATATCTTACGCTTATCAATGAGATCGTCGAGAACTCCCCTGAGGGCCTCGGAGCTCATCTCCAGTACTTCTTCTTCGTTATAGCAGGGTACTACGATAGCAAGACGTTCCATTTCAAATCCTCTTAGTTAATCACTCGTCCCAGTTATGGTAAACGTTCTGAACATCGTCGTCCTCATCAAGGATATCGAGGATCCTGTTGAGACATTTGATGTCGTCTTCATTGGTAAGTTCGACATAGTTCTGGGGGATCATGGTAACCTCTGCGCTGAGCATCGGGATACCCGCATCATTAAGCTTCTTGTTGACTTCATCGAAGCTGTCGGGATCTGTAAGGATCTCATAACTGTCTTCCTCTTCGTTGAAATCCTCTGCTCCTGCATCAAGAGCGGTCATCATGAGATCGTCTGCAGAAAGATCGGTCTCTTCCTTGTCAACGATGATCTGGCCCTTCTTGTCGAACATGAAAGATACGCATCCGGGAGTTCCGACATTTCCGCCTCCCTTTGTGAAAGCTGCCCTTACATTTGCAGCGGTACGGTTCTTGTTGTCGGTAAGCGTATCAACGATGATGGCGATACCGCTGGGTCCGTATCCCTCATATGTGATGTATTCGTAGTTAACGTTGCCGCCTTCTCCGGCTGCCTTCTTGATGCCGCGATCGATGGTATCGTTGGGCATATTATTGGCTTTAGCCTTTGCAATAACGGTGGCAAGCTTGAAATTATTGTTAGGGTCGGGGCCGCCTTCTTTGACCGCAACCGCTATCTCTCTTCCGATGATGGTGAAGATCTTTCCCTTTGCGGCATCATTTTTTTCCTTCTTGTGTTTGATGTTTGCAAATTTGGAATGTCCTGACATTTTTAAACCTCTCGTTTCAATATTTTCTTAAATTTATGCAAATCACTTTATTTTACCATTTT
>JAEEQL010000010.1 GCA_016285265.1 Lachnospiraceae bacterium | reverse complement strand
GGGATATCCTACGGTGGTAAAATCCGGGTCGGGATCACGCTGCTCTTCGACGATGGAAACATTCGTAAATCCCCTGTCCTTCATTACGGTCATGAAAGGAATGCTTCCCGCACCGTTGAGGGGGGTATAGACAATCGGAATGGACAGGTCGAGTTCCTTTCCCTTATGTATTGCAAGGCTTTCGATCCTGTCGAGATATTTACGGTCATATTCCTCGGAAAGGACGATTATCAGATCCTCGGATACAGCCTTCTCATATGCTTCATCGAGTGAGCCGTCAAGCATCCTCATTCCTTTTATTCCGGTAAAATAATCCACGGCCTCGATGCACTCTGTCATTCCGTCGGCAACGGAGGAGCTGACCTGACAGCCGTCCTCCCAGTAAGCCTTGAAGCCGTTATATTCCCTGGGGTTGTGCGATGCGGTGATGTTGATGCCCGATACGCAGCCGAGATGCCTTATCATAAAAGCAAGCTCGGGAGTTGGGCGAAGTGAAGGAAACGTATAAGCCCTTATGCCGTTCTCGGCAAGGATCAGGGCGGTCATCTTCGAAAACTCGGCGCTGAAATGCCTGGGGTCGTGTGCGATCACAACACCCTTTTTGCAGGCATCCTCTCCTTTCCGAACTATATAATCCGCAATGCCCTGTGCCGCACGTCCGACGGTAAAGCGGTTCATGCGGTTTGTTCCGACGCCCACTTTGCCGCGAAGGCCCGCGGTTCCGAAGGAAAGATCCTTATAGAACCTGTCCTCAAGATCATTATCATCCTTAACCGAAAGAAGCTCGGCATAAAGCGGGTCTTCCTTTTCCAGATTTTCTTTCCACAGACCGGCCGTATCGGAATACGTCATATTTCCCTCCCCAAAAGCTGCTTTGATGCCTCACTGAAAGTGCGGCTTTCCATATGTTTTATTCTACCATAAATCCGTCATCACCGTACCTTTCGGATCGCTCGGGAAACAATTGTTTTTGACTTTTTATGTTGTATCAGATATAATTTGTCGAAATATACCCGATTGATTTATTGACTTGAAAATCTCATATTCTATAATTAAAGAGTTAGGATTACAGATAAAGGAACACTGAAATGGTTAAGAAAATTCTTTCGGAAGTCAGGGAATACAAATGGCATTCCATTATCACGCCCGTCTTTATGATATTGGAAGTTGCCATGGAAATGATCGTTCCCTACCTTATGGCTTCCATTATCGATGACGGCGTGTATGCCGGCAACATGAACCATATAGTAAAGGTCGGACTCTATATGGTCATTGCAGCGGTGATCGGATTCATCGGAGGACTGATGGGCGGAAAATTCGGCGCCATAGCCTCCACGGGACTTGCCAAGAACTTAAGGAAGGCCATGTATGACAAGATACAGACCTTCTCTTTCTCCAATATTGACAGATTCTCAACTTCCAGTCTGGTAACCAGGCTCACCACCGATGTCACCAACATCCAGAACGCATATCACATGATACTGAGAATGGCGATGAGGGCACCTGCGTCCCTGATCGTTGCCATGTGCATGGCCTTTTACATCAATGCCCGTATCGCAAGGGTATATCTGATCGCTGTCATCTTCCTCGCAATAGTGGCTACCATCATAGTGTCGGGAGCCAACAAGACGTTCAGGCAGGCATTCCCCAAGTACGATGCCCTCAACGAATCGGTTCAGGAGAACGTAAATGCGATCAGGGTTGTCAAGGCATATGTCCGCGAAGACGAGCAGATAAACCGCTTCAGGAAAGCTTCGGAAGCCATTTACAAGATCTTCTGCAAGGCAGAGAGCAGGGTCGTCATAAGCTTCCCGATCATGTCCGCGACCGTCTACACATGTATCCTTACCATCAGCTGGATAGGTGCAAGGATGATCAGCGTCGGCGATCTGACCACCGGAGAGCTCATGAGCCTTCTTACCTATTGTATGAACATCCTCATGAGCCTGATGATGCTCTCGATGGTCTTCGTAATGATAAGCATGAGTACAGCCAGCGGCGAGCGTATCGCGGAAGTTCTCAGCGAAGAGCCCGATCTTAAGAATCCGGATAAACCCGTTTATGAGGTAAAGGACGGATCCGTACGGTTCGAGAATGTTTCCTTTGCATATAATCACGATCAGGGCGGAAAAGAAGTACTGGAAAATATCAATATCGAAATAAAATCCGGCGAGACCATAGGCATCATGGGTGCCACGGGATCGTCGAAAACAACCCTGGTCAGCCTTATCAGCAGACTCTATGACGTAACGGAAGGAAGCGTGAGTGTCGGCGGCATCGATGTTCGCGAATACGACCTGGAAACCCTCAGAAATTCCGTTTCCGTGGTGCTCCAGAAAAACCAGCTCTTTTCCGGAACGGTCCTTGAGAACCTTCGCTGGGGCAAGCCTGATGCGACCGAGGAAGAATGCAGAAAGGCCTGCGTTATGGCCTGCGCCGATGAATTTGTTTCGAATATGCCGGACGGATACAATACCTATATAGAGCACGGCGGAAGCAATGTTTCCGGCGGTCAGAAGCAAAGACTGTGCATAGCCAGAGCGCTTCTTAAGGATCCCAAGATCCTCATACTCGACGATTCCACCAGCGCAGTGGATACGGCAACCGATGCCAGGATACGGAGCGCCTTCAGAAATGAGATCCCCGGCGTGACCAAGTTCATCATCGCCCAGAGGATCTCGAGTATCTCCGATGCGGACAGGATCATCGTCCTGGATAACGGACGGATCTCCGATATCGGAACCCATGAAGAATTACTTGAAAGAAACGAGATCTATCGTGAAGTATACGAATCCCAGACAGGCGGGTCCGGAGACTTCGATGAAACGGAGGTGGATTAAATGCCAGGACCCGGAAGAAATTCACTCGGAAGGCCGGGGCCCAAAGCCAAGGATCCCGGTAAGATGTTCAAAAGGATAATGGGGTATGTACTTAAAACCTATTACATACACTACGCCGTTGTTTTTGTATGCATAATCATAACCGTCGCCAGCAGCCTTCAGGGAACTCTTTTCATGAAGGAGCTGATAGACAAGTACATCACACCCTATCTGCTTAATCCCAATACTCTGCCGGATTACGGTCCCCTTGCAAGGGCCATAACCAGGGTAGCCTGCTTCTATGCTCTGGGAATAGTTGCCAACTTTACCCAGCAGAAGCTCCTGATCACGATCACGCAGGGAACGATGCAGACCTTAAGGAACGAGCTTTTCGAAAAAATGGAAAAGCTGCCCATCAGGTACTTCGATACACATACAAACGGAGATATCATGTCCGTCTATACAAACGATATAGATACCATGAGACAGATGATATCCCAGAGCATACCCCAGTGCATCAACTCGGTGATCACCATCATATCCGTGCTGATCTCCATGATCGTACTCAGCCCGGTCATGACATTGGTAACAATTGTTATGGTTGGAGTCATGATGTTCTGCACCGGATTTGCGGCCAAAAACAGCGGAAAGCATTTTGCACGCCAGCAGAAACAGCTCGGTACCGTCAACGGTTTCATAGAGGAAATGATCACAGGTCAGAAGGTGGTCAAGGTATTCTGCCATGAAGAGGTGGGTATGCAGCAGTTTAAGGAGCTTAATGAAGAGCTCTTTGATGCTTCCTCCAAGGCCAATACATATGCCAACGCCCTGGGTCCCATAAGTGCCCAGCTAGGAAACCTTAGCTATGTGCTCTGTGCAATAACAGGTGGTATTTTAGCTATAAAGACCCCTCTTACGGTCGGAGCGGTCGCTTCATTCCTCAGCCTTAACAGAAGCTTCAACATGCCCATCGCGCAGGTGGCACAGCAGTTCAATTCCATCGTCATGGCAATGGCCGGCGCAGAGAGAATATTCGCACTTATGGATGAGAAGCCCGAGACCGACGAAGGATATGTTACACTTGTAAATGCGAAGAAAACCTTCGGAGGAAAGCTGGAGGAAACCTCCGAGCACACCGGAATGTGGGCCTGGAAGCATTTCCACAAGGCGGAAGGAACTACGGACTACAAGCCGCTTGAAGGAAATGTGGTCTTCGACGGCGTGGATTTCGGATACACCGATGAAAAGATGGTGCTTCACGACATTAAGCTGGAGGCCAAGCCCGGTCAGAAGATCGCCTTCGTAGGATCCACCGGTGCAGGTAAGACCACCATCACCAACCTGATCAACCGCTTCTACGACATCCAGGACGGCAAGATCAGATACGACGGCATCAATGTCAACAAGATCGTCAAGGCGGATCTGAGAAGGTCGCTTGGAATAGTACTTCAGGAAACCAATCTTTTCACGGGTACGATTGCTGATAACATACGTTATGGAAAACTGAACGCCACGGACGAGGAAGTCGTCGCTGCCGCAAAACTGGCCAATGCGGACGAATTCATCTCCAAGCTCCCTGACGGTTACAACACCATGCTCACCGGTAACGGCGCAAGCCTTTCCCAGGGTCAGAGACAGCTTCTTGCCATTGCAAGAGCAGCTATCGCCGATCCTCCCGTCCTGATACTCGACGAAGCAACCAGCTCAATAGATACCAGAACGGAAAGGATTGTCCAGGAAGGCATGGATAAACTGATGAAGGGAAGAACCTCCTTCGTCATCGCACACAGGCTTTCGACAGTCCGGAACGCCGACTGTATAATGGTAATGGAGCAGGGAAGGATCATCGAGAGGGGAACCCACGACCAGCTCATTGACCTTAAGGGAAGGTACTACACCCTCTATACCGGCAATTCGATTGCGTAAGTTATTTATAGTGGATATGCCGCGAAACCGGCATGGATCCTATTTTTATAACGCATATTATTAAATATGAGGAGGACAGGAAATGTACGATAAGCAGTCCGGAACTATTTTTCTGGGAAAGAGCGGAGACAAGAAGATCTGCATCTATCCCAAGATGGCCAACCGCCACGGTATGATCTGCGGAGCTACCGGAACGGGTAAGACCATCACCCTGAAGGTCCTTGCCGAAAGCTTTTCCGATATGGGAGTTCCCGTATTCTTAGCCGATGTCAAGGGTGATCTGGCGGGCTTTTGCCGGCCCGGTAAGGATTCCGAGGATATGCAGGCCAGGATCGAGAGATTCGGATTGAAGGATGAGGGATTTGCTTTCGATTCATATCCCACCAATTTCTGGGATGTATATGCCGATAAGGGAATGCCCTTAAGAACGACCATTTCCGAGATGGGTCCTCTTCTTCTCGCAAGGATCCTCGGCCTCAACGATACCCAGTCCCATGTTCTTGCCATGATCTTCAAGATCGCCGATGACAACAACATGCTGCTGATCGATACCAAGGATCTTAAGTCCATGCTCAATTACGTAGCGGACCATGCCAAGGAATACGCTTCCGAATACGGAACCATCGCAAGACAGAGCGTAAACGCGATAATAAGATCCCTTGTGACCTTAGAGAGCGAAGGAGCCGAGTATTTCTTCGGCGAGCCGGCACTTGATATCAACGACTGGCTCCGCAGGGATTCCGATAAGGGAACCATTCAGGTACTGGATTGCCAGAAGCTCATCAATCATCCCGATATGTACGCAACATTCCTTCTCTGGATGATGAGCGAGCTCTTCGAGTCACTTCCCGAGGTCGGCGACCTCGACAAGCCCAAGATGGTCTTCTTCTTCGATGAAGCACACATGCTGTTTGATAACGCACCCAAGACCCTGATGAACAGGATCGAGCAGGTGATCAAGCTCATAAGATCCAAAGGTGTGGGAATCTTCTTCGTAACGCAGAACCCCGGGGACATTCCCGATGAGATCCTGGCACAGCTCGGTAATAAAATTGAGCACGCTCTTCACGCATACACTCCCGCAGAGCAAAAGAGAGCCAAGGCAGCTGCCATGAGCTTCGTAGTCAATCCCGAATTCGATACCTACGAAACTCTCCTCTCCCTGGGAACCGGAGAAGCACTTGTATCCGTCCTCGATGAAAAGGGTGTTCCCACAATGGTTGAAAACACCAAGATCCTTCCTCCCTGCTCGCTTATGGGATCCATTGATGACAACACCAGAGACAGCGTGATCAGGGGAAGCGGATTATTTAACAGATACAGCGATTATTTCGACAGGGATTCGGCTTATGAGTTCCTTCAGAGGAATCAGACCCTTGTAGAAGGCGAGGTTCCCGCAGGAGTACCGGCGGAAGCTGCTCCCGCCCAGGGTGCAAAACCCGCCAAGCCCGACAAGAACTCCATGAGCTATAAAACAGCCAAGGCTGCACAGAGCGTAGCCAAGACCGGAGCCGGAACCGTAGGCCGTGAAGTCGGTAAAACGGTGGGTGGAGCGATCGGCGGAAAGTTCGGTAAGACCCTCGGCGGAAACATCGGGTCGAGCATCGGAAGAAACTTCCTCGGAGTGTTCTTTAAGTCATAAACTTAATACCTTAATTGTTAAGTCCCCCGCAGATGGATTCTGTCCTGCGGGGGACTTTTTGTGTACGGATTTTAACTCCGGAACGGGAGGATGTGGAGTTTGGTTAACATAAGCAAGCATTTTGACATTCCTGTCAGCAGACATAATATCGTATAAAGTATTCGCATTTTATTTGCAACCGTCTATTATCTTGAAAGTTTACCCGCTAAATCTTTTGTCACATTTCCACTTTATGACACAGACGTCTGTGGAAAAATAGGAGTTTTGCTTATAATTTCAAGGTAAAGTTATCCACAAGAATTGACATCATAAAAACTAACACGAGTGTCGTCACAAAATTTTTGTATACACAACACTCAATATAAAATCTTTATGTCATTTTTCGGGCCAAAAAACGCCTCCGGAAAATCTTTCCGGGCATTTCTTCCTCCCTCCTCTTTTTTTGAGCTGAAATTGCCACCGGTCACACCTGATAAAGCCGGCCCGGATCGAACTGTTCACTTACCCCGGTATCTTCCGCCCTCCATCCGGCTGATCACAGCATCATTTCGTTAAGTAGCAATCCGTTTACTAAACGTAGAATAGTAATATATGTTATTTTACTAAATGTTTCATGTCCATCCACCTGCTTCCACCTGCCCGAAATAGTCAATTTTCATCGGCGAATTCCTGGCAGGTATTTTGGAATTATCCCCGATCGGATTTCTGTATCTTATCACTTCATATCACCGTATCATTTTCCGAATGCCTGCTCCGGCGGGTTGGAATTGAATGAAAACTTAATGATTTTTCCCTTTTACAATGGGAAGATTTATATTAAAATGGTTTTACGCCCTAAAAGCGAATTCGTACTTCTGAAAGGAGTCTGTCATGAGTAAAAAATTCGGAAAATTCCTGTTAGGTACTGCAGTTATCGGCACCGTAGCCGCAGCGGCAGCATATTATTATTATCAGAAGAAGGAAGAGCCCATCATTCTCGACGGAGATGATGATGCACAGGAGGCTCCCTCACGTTCATATACCTCTCTTGACGATATTTCAGAGGTAGCCAAGAAATTCACCGAGTCTGCCAAGACCACCGCAGGCAAGGTATCCAAGAGTGCCAAAGAGGCATATACCAAAGTAAAGGATAAGTTCTCCGGAGCCGACGATCTCGATGACCTGTTCGAGGATTTCGAGGATGACAATGAAGAGGAAGCAGATTTCACCCCTCTCTCAGAGACAGCCAAGGAAGCCGTTCAGGAAGCCGGAAAGACCGTTGAAGAGTTCTTTGATGACAGCGACAACGCAGAAGGAACTTCCGAAGAAGTAGATAAATAAATCAGACGCACATTAAAGGGGATAGCCTTCCGGCTATCCCCTTTTTCTTGTTTATTCCATCAGTACTTTTCCCAGACAAGACCCTTTTCCCTTGTAAACGCCCTGGTCTCTTCCATGGGCATCGGCTTTCCGAAATAATAACCCTGGGCTCTGTTACAGCCCGTCTCAGCCAGGAACCTGTACTGTTCCTCCGTCTCAACACCCTCGCACAGGGTTTCCAGCCCCAGTCCGGCCGCTCCCTTGATGATATAGCTCATGAGCTGTCCCGTCTTGGGATTGGTATCAAACGAACGCAGGAATATCATATCCAGCTTAAGAACATCAAAATCATACTCCGCGATCGTATTAAGGGATGAATACCCGCTTCCGAAATCATCCAGCCACAGACTGTATCCCTTGGTACGCATCTTATCGCATTCGTGACTGATGTATTTTACATTGTCATTGAGAGCACTCTCGGTGATCTCAATATCCAGCATGCTTCGCGGTACATCGTACTCCTTTCTCGTAGCTTCAAGAATTCCGAATATATCGCAGAGTTCGAAATCAAGCCTGGAGATATTGATCGACACGGGAACAACATCTTCTCCGTCTTCCTTCAGGTTCTTTATATCCTCGCAGACCTTCCTGATCACAAATCTGTCAACCAGATGGATGAGATGGAACTGCTCGAGTGTCTCTATGAAATCTCCGGGTGAAAGGAAACCGATAACGGGATCTATCCAGCGTACAAGCGCCTCATATCCGCAGATCATGCCGCTTTCAAGCCTTATGACAGGCTGATAGAAGACCTTTATGTATTCCTTTGCGACAGCTTCCTCGACATGGTCCACAACGTACTGCTGCCTTCTGAGCTTCTCCCTGATCGCCTCGTCATAAATGTAATAATAGTAATCGTGCCTGCTCTTTATGCTGTTGCAGGCAAGCCTTGCATGGTCACAGGAAAGACCGACCTCGGGACGCCTGTCTTCGGGGAAGTATATTCCGGCCTTTATGCGGACCCTCGCTGTGGGGTCATCCGAGCTGAGCATGGTCTTGTAGACCTTCTCGACCAGCTTAAGAACATCTTCCCTGGAATCCTTGGAAAAGACGACGAAATGGTCATCGGAAAACCTCGAAACAATACTGCTCTTGAACGCACTGACAATGGCCCTGCTAAAGTCGCAGAGCAGGTTGTCTCCTGCATTGAAGCCGTATCTTTCGTTATATAGCTTGAAATTGGGAATATCGAAATGAATGAATGCCAGATCTCCCTTCCAGGGTACTAAAGAACTGAGTTCTGCCGTAACCTGCTGATAGAAGAATGACATATTGAAAAGTCCCGTTAAGGGATCCGTATCCTGGTGAGCGCTGAGAAGTTCGGCCTCGGCAAAGGAATTACGGTTTTTGTTGAAAAATTCGTTCTGATCTACGTCTACGATAAAGACATAGAAGAAACTCTTACCGTTACGCCAGTGAAGGAGATGTCCGAAATCCTCGACATATTTCTCCTTTCCGTTCTTGGGTAAAATACGGTATCTTACATAATCGTGTTTTTTGTCGGAAGCCGTAGTCTGTGCGACTATCTGATTCTGGACCTTGTGAACATCGTCCGGATGTACCATTCCCTTGAATGATCCTCCGACATGCTCGTAAAATTCCTCAAAAGAATCACAGCCGTAAAGTCTGATGACATTCGGCTCGGCATAAAGAATGCTCTCCTCTCCTTCGGCCTCGTAAATGAAAAAGCCTCCGGGCAGTCCTGTAGGTATGATTCCGCCTGATTTCGTGACGATATAATCTTCTGCCATAAATCTCTCCCCTCATTATATGCAGTATCGATCACATTATTTACTTTTGAACGTGGCAGCTTTTAATTCCGGTCTTTTACCGCAGAAAGCTGCTCCTTAAGATCTCTGACCTTATCCTTGATCCTCGCATTTGCTGCGGGCGAAGTAAGAATGCCGGATACCATCCTGCTGCAGGTAGTGTAATCCTTCAGGTGAAATGAAAGCTGTGCGAGCAGGTAATCCAGTGTGGTGGAATCCATTCCGGCAATCGGTGAACTCTCGGAGGTTCTTGCTTCCAGAAATCCCTTGTAAGCATTCTCCTCGTAATCATTCTCCTGAGCCTTGAGTGACTCGATCATAGCCTTGTTATCGCCCTCCTGAGTCGCCAGGAATTCTCCGTAGCTTCTGAGGAGCCATGCCATTCTGAGGCACACATACGCTTTCTCGCTTGCCTTGCTCCTCTTTACAACCGCACATGCAAGTGCGAGCTTGTAACGCTCGAGAGCCTGCTCAAAGGAATAGGTCTCATCATCGTATTTTGTAAGTACGACATTGCTGCTGATCTGCTCCTTGATCATCTTGACCTGAGTAGGAAGAAGTGTTGTGAAGTATCTTCCGAGGGCAGCATATCCGCAGGTGGGACAAAGGAGGACATCATACTTCTCGGCTGCAAAGCCTTCATAAATGGGGCGAAGATCAAAGTCAGTCTTCTTAAGCTTGGCCTTTCCGGTTTTCATTATCTTGGCACTGAAAGGCTGGTCGCATACGGGGCATTTGAAGCTCTTGTCGTAAATGAAATCCGTTTCGACAAACTCCGGCTCCTTATGGACATTAGCTTCTGCCGCAGCCTTTTCGTCCTTTTTTTCTTTTTCGTAGATATCTACATTCTCAAGTTTTCCGAGACCAAGGCTTTCAAGCCCTGATAAAAGACCGGCCATAATATCCTCCAAAAACTAATATGATCAGTTGGATGCGGGAAGAGTGAATGAACTCTTGAGTCCCACTATACGGTTGAAGACAAGCCTGTCATCGGTTGAATCCTTGCAATCGACGACGAAGAAGCCGTTTCTTACGAACTGGAATCTGTCGAAAGCCTGTGCCCCTGCAAATGCGGGCTCAAGCTTGCAGTTATCGCATACGGTAAGGGAATTGGGGTTGAGGTTGACGTTACCGTTCTCGTCATATACGCCCTTCTCCTCATCGACAAGGTTCTCGTAAAGTCTTACCTGTGCGGTTATGGCACTCGATGCGGGAACCCAGTGGATGGTACCCTTTACTTTGCGTCCGTCCTCGGAGGTGCCTCCCTTGGTAGCGGGATCGTAGGTGCAGTGCACAACTGTCACCTTGCCGTCAGCATCCTTTTCACAGGATACGGCGGTCACATAGTATGCGTTCATGAGTCTGACTTCGTTTCCGGGGAAAAGCCTGAAATACTTCTTGGGAGGCTCTTCCATAAAGTCGTCTCTTTCGATGTAAAGCTCTCTCTCAAAAGGAACCTGCCTTGATCCGAGTTCTTCGTTCTCGGGATTGTTGGAAGCGGTTACCATTTCGGTCTGTCCCTCGGGATAGTTGTCTATCACGAGCTTTATGGGGTCGAGAACAGCCATGTAACGCTTAGCGACAGGCTTAAGGTCCTCTCTGATGCAATATTCAAGAGCGGCGTAGTCCGCGGATGCCTGCGACTTGGAGATACCGCAGAGCTCTACGAACTTTCTGATGGAAGAAGGAGTAAAGCCCCTTCTCTTAAGCGCTGCGATGGAAACAAGCCTCGGATCGTCCCATCCGTCCACGGTGCCGTTTTCAACGAGCTTCTTGATATATCTCTTGCCGGTAACGACATTGGTGAGATACATCTTCGCAAACTCGATCTGTCTGGGAGGATTGGGATATTCGAGTTCCTTTACTACCCAGTCATAAAGAGGTCTGTGATCTTCGAATTCAAGTGTGCAGAGCGAGTGGGTGATCCCCTCGACGGCATCCTCGATGGGATGTGCGAAATCGTACATGGGATAGATGCACCACTTGTCACCCGTTCTGTGATGGGTCATATGCGCTACACGGTAGATGACGGGATCTCTCATATTAATGTTGGGAGATGCCATATCGATCCTGGCCCTGAGGGTCTTCTCACCGTCGGCATACTTGCCTTCCTTCATCTCCTCAAAGAGAGCGAGATTTTCCTCAACGGATCTGTTCCTTCCGGGATCGTCCTTGCCGGGCTGCTCGAAGGTTCCCCTGTATTCCCTGACTTCATCCGCGGTCAGGTCGGAAACATAAGCCTTGCCCTTCTTGATGAGCTTGACAGCACCTTCATACATCTGATCGAAATAATCGGATGCAAAGAAAAGCCTGTCCTCAAAGTCGGCACCCAGCCACATTACATCCGCCTTAATGGAATCGACGAACTCGGTCTTTTCCTTGGTGGGATTGGTATCATCAAATCTGAGGTTAAACTTGCCGCCGTACTCCTGAGCCATTCCCGAATTAAGGATTATGCTCTTGGCATGGCCTATATGGAGATAACCGTTGGGTTCGGGAGGGAATCTGGTCATAACATGATCAAACCTTCCCGTGGCAAGGTCGTTGTCAATCTCATTTTCTATAAAATGCTTGGAACGTTCTTCGGTTTCTGCCATTTTATAACTCCTGATATTTTATCTTGACAGGCAGCTAATGCATATCAGTATTAACTGTCGCACGTTATTTAATGATGGAAAAGTCTGATTCCGGTGAAGCACATGACCATATCGTACTTGTCGCATGCCTCGATGACCACATCGTCCCTCTTGGATCCGCCGGGCTGTGCGATGTACTTTACACCGCTCTTACGAGCTCTCTCGACATTGTCAGCGAAGGGGAAGAATGCATCGGAGCCACAAATAACATCTGTATTTTTAGCAAGCCATGCCTTCTTTTCCTCTCTTGTAAATACGGGAGGCTTCTCAGCGAAGATGGTCTGCCAGGTACCCTCGGCAAGAACATCCTCATACTCATCGCCGATGTAGAGGTCGATAGCATTGTCACGGTCAGCTCTCTTGATGGTGTCGAGGAACTTGAGACCGAGGACCTGGGGGCTCTGGCGAAGGAACCAGTTGTCAGCCTTGCTTCCGGCTAGCCTGGTGCAGTGGATCCTGGACTGCTGGCCTGCGCCGATACCGATAGCCTGTCCGTCCTTTACATAACACACGGAATTTGACTGGGTATACTTAAGAACGATGAGTGAAACCTTCATATCGGCAAGAACATCCGCAGGGATATCCTTATTCTTTGTAACAATATTTCCGGGAAGGACCTCATCGGCATTGAGCTCATTTCTGCCCTGCTCGAAGGTGATGCCGTAAACCTGCTTCTTCTCGATCTCGGCGGGCTTATAATTCTCATCGATCTGAATGATGTTGTAGTTGCCGCTCTTCTTGCCCTTGAGTATCTCAAGTGCCTCGGGCTCATAGCCGGGAGCGATGATGCCGTCGGAAACCTCGGGCTTGATCAGCATTGCGGTGCTGACATCACATATATCGGAAAGAGCGATGAAGTCGCCGAAGGAGCTCATTCTGTCCGCGCCTCTTGCTCTTGCGTACGCACATGCAAGGGGGCTGAGCTCAGCCTTCTCATCGACCCAGTAGATCTTCCTGAGAGTATCGGAAAGGGGACGGCCGATAGCCGCACCTGCGGGGGATACGTGCTTGAAGGAGGTTGCTGCGGGAAGGCCGGTTGCCTGCTTCAATTCCTTGACAAGCTGCCATCCGTTAAATGCATCGAGGAAGTTGATATATCCGGGCTTACCGTTCAATACGGTAACGGGGAGGTCACTTCCGTCCTCCATAAAGATCCTTGAAGGCTTCTGATTGGGGTTACATCCGTACTTAAGCTGAATCTCGCTCATTCTTTCATACTCGCCTTAAAAAGGCGTCCTTTCTGTGAAAATAATACAGTATTACAAATAGTGATTATAACATATCATCCCCCTGCGTGTAATCCGTCATTTCTTAATTAATGCGAAATTAGACTATCAATATAAAATCCGCCATTATTGCGCAAATAGTCACGGTAAAATCCGTATTATATACGCTATAAAGTCTTCTGCTCGTTTGCAGATAGCTATCGCTCCAAGCATAACTAATACAAGTATTAAGATTGAGATAAAAATGATTGTTTTTTTACTCAGCATGCCTGATTCATCCTTTCCCTTTTTTCAATGTATTCGTCTCGTGTCAGCCTCAGGTTATCTGACGAGTATTCTTGCAGGCTGCCCATTTCAACCACCAATCGATAATATCGTTGATAATGCCGGACTTGCGGCAATGAAGCAGGAAAATCAAATGATCACCACGGAGCCTGCACAGTGATGTCACACAGATAAAGTACGGGCGGAATTATGTCGAATCTGTCTTATCATTCCAGAATTCCCGTGAAAGGATAAAAACACTTCCGAAAAAAGAAATCCATAAAAAACCTTGGCCTCATATCAAGACCAAGGTGACACTTAATAGTTTTACAGCCTGCCACAGGAATCCCTTCCCGTGGGATTCAGATATTTATCCGGCACATTGAATCCGTTGGCACTGAGCTTTCGGGCATAATTGATGTCGCACAGACGGAAAACACTTGACCCATACTCCCGCATCAACTTCTTTTTCTTGATACCGAATTTAATCACGATAAACTCATATGCCGCCAATATAAACAATATACCACCGATGGCATACCAAATAATCTGGTCGGAAAGAGTAACAGGACTGCCGTTTATATAATCATAATTTCCGATTGTCACACCCCTTATCACGAAGATTACAGCAACAACCAGAAAAATGACGGCAGGGATATATGACATTTCACCGTCGATCCCGTCGGGCAGTATCGCAAGTTCCTTATATCTTCTGTCAACGTATTCCTTTTTGCATTTTGGACAGGTCCTGAAAGGCGAACCGTACAAATCTCTCCGAAGAAAAAGTCCCAGATCCTTACCGCAATTCGGGCATATTCCCGGTCTGTTCATATATCGCTCCTAAAATCTGTATCTGTAAAGAATCGCGAGCATCAGCAGGATCGTCGCCAGAATGAGATAATTACGCAATTTCCCGACAAATCCGCTTTGAGGCATCAATCCCTTTGCCGTGAGGAAGATAAGAAGGACGGACAATAATAATCCGGCAAGAAAACCCAGTTTTATTCCGGCTTCCACCTTATATCCGGCGTATATATATTTCAGGTATCCGTCGGGAAAAGATGTACCTGCCGGCGAAAGCTGATCGGCAAGAGCCCTTCCAAGGTCATTCTTAACATCCCGGAGCGGTCCCGTGACGGTAACACTGCCTTCAAGTGCAAACCCGTCAGCAGCAAAATTACTGTCAAGCCAGCCTTTTCCTGCGCGGATCAGGCAGCAATTTCCTCTTGAATCCATTCCGACATAATAGTGGTCTTTTCCGGTAGGGATCAGTCCCATGATCGTATTTCTGACGGTAAGAACTTCTTTTGCCCAGACAACTTCGATCTGTTTCTGATCTCTGTGCAAAATATCGCTGATCGAGGTATAAGCAACCGCAACCAGAAATACCAGAATGATACCTATGACTAAAACTTTTTTGATTACAGATCCGTTATTCGAATTACTCATTTTTTAACTCTGTTAAGTGTTGTTAAGAGGCAAATCATAAAATACGCTCCGATACTTATATGTACCGGAGCGCACTGTCCGAATCCATTCGATGATCATTATTTATTTGCATTGATGATGCGGCTCTCAGCGATGCCGGTCGCGATGTCAATGTATCTGACGAAGAGGGAGACTCTGTTGTCACGGTTGAGCGAATCCCAGATGATAAGTGCGAAGTCGTCGATGTCATCGGAGATCTTGACGAATTCGGGCTCCCCGGTAAAGCTGGGAAGGGGATCGCCGTCATGCTTATAGGTGTGGATGAAATGTCCCTCGCCTGCCTTGGGCTTTCCGTAGGAATAGGTGCAGTGGATGGGCCTGTCCTCGGTACCGTCCTCGCTTCTGATGATGGACATCTGGTAATCGAACTTTCCGCCGTGTACGTTAAGCACTGCGGAGATCCTGGGTGTGTAGTTGGGAGCATCGGGCTCGAAGGTACGGCTTCTGAGCGACTGCTCAAAGGTGAAGCCCTTGTCGAGTCCGTTTCTGATTGTATCGGTCTGGTCGCCGTTTGTAACGATGGTGGTGTGTCCGTCAACTCTTACGGGATGATAAATGATGAGGCTGGGATCACCGAGCTTCTTCTCATCATAGGGTCTGGTCTCTATTCCGTTATCCTCGGGAACCTCAACAAAGATACGGTTTCTGCTGTTGACGCTTCTTCCCATAATGAAGTAAGCACATACGGCATACTTTCCGTTGGCGCTTTCTCCTACGATTATTCCTCTTCCCGGATAGGAATTGGTTCTCAGGCTCGATTCAAGTGACATAATAATCCTCCTCTTTATTTACTCTGATCACCGATCACATATTTTTCTTCAAATTCGTCCCTCTTAAGGGGCTTATCGTAATAATAGCCCTGAATGTACTTGATCTTCATGCCGCATAACTTATCAAGCTGGGCCTTATTTTCGATACCTTCCACACATATCCTGACCCCTATGGTCTCCGCAAGCTCGGCTACCATCCTTACGAAGGACTGTGCATACGCATCCGTATCCAGATCGCGTACGAAGCTCTGGTCAACCTTGATTATATCAAAAGGGATCTCCCTTATGTGGTTAAGTGATGAATATCCGGTACCGAAATCATCCAGTGCTATCGTACATCCCAGAGCCTTGATCCTCGTGAGGATCTCGATCATCCTGGGCATGTCATTGATCGCAAGGGATTCGGTAACCTCCAGGCACAGATGCGAAGGATCGATGCCCGTCTTCTTAATGGTCTCCTCGACAGATTCGACTATGTCGTTCTGAAGGAGCTGTACAACACTAAGGTTTACATTGACCTTGTAATCCCTGCCAAACTCATTGTTCCATGCCTTGCAGTTCTCGCATGCTTTTTCGAGGACATGTCCTCCGATGGGATTGATGAGTCCGAGATACTCTGCCAGGGGAATGAAATCCGAGGGTGAGATGAATCCCATCTTAAGGCTGTTCCATCTGACAAGTGCCTCCGCACCTACACATTTCGGCTCGTGTCCCTCGACATCGATGATGGGCTGATAATAAACCTCAAACTCCCTGTAACCGGTGGTGGAAGCATCTCTCATGTTCTTTTCCATATCGAGACGTCTTCCGGATACGGTCTCCTGACCGTCGGTATATTCGGTAACACGGTTCTTGCCGGCCTTCTTGGACGAATACATCGCGATGTCCGCTTTTTTCAGAAGATCCATCACACTCTCGCCGTAATCGGGGAAGATGACTGTTCCGATACTTGCGGTGCAGTAGTACTCGATCTCCTTGAGGATCCAGGGGGATGCGAACGTTGTCTCGATGCTGTGCTTGATCTCCTCATATCTTCCGAATGCGGAGGGAGGGACAAGAACAACGAATTCATCGCCGCCCATACGGTAGCAGTATCTCTCGACACCCATGATCTTCTGGAGCGATGCGGAGATCTCCTTTAGCAGAACGTCTCCGTACTGATGGCCGAGGCCGTCGTTTATATGCTTGAAATCATCGAGATCTATGAATATAACGGCTCCGCGCCTGCCTGTCATTTTGGCTTCGTCGACAAGCTTGGACAGATCCTTTTCGCAGCACATACGGTTGTAAAGACCGGTAAGGAAATCGGTGAACGCCTGCTGCTCGATCTTGCGCTGGTAAAGCCTTCTGTCGGTCACATCGTAAAGCGAATAGAGCATGGCGGCCGATCCGTCGACCCACTCGACCCTCTTGTACATAAGGTCGAACCATCTGCGCTTTTCGGGATAATAGATCTCGAAGGAACCGTTAACGGGATTCTCGAAATCGCCCTTGGAAATGATATCCCTGAGCTCGCCCTCCTGCCAGTCGGAACCGAAGGTATCGGTGTGCATCCTGTTGGCAAAGAGAACCTTTCCGGTAGACTCCTGGGTCAGATATACACAGCATCCCACATTGTCGAGGATTTCGGTAACGGATGCGGAATATCTGGAGATAGTGCCGTACATAAGCCTTGCACGGATGATGCTCTGCATGATCCTTACGGCATCGCCTGCGAACCTTATCTCATCCATGGTCCAGTTGCGTCTGTGCTTCTTCATCACAAAGCTTGCGATGAAGGTTCCTTCCCCGTTCTCCCTGACAAGGAGGGGATAACTCATGAGAGCAAGGATATCGTACTTCCTTACTCCGTAGAGTCCGGGCTGCTTATCAAGAGATGAAGAAGAAAGAATGACGGGACCCTCATTCTTAAATGCATCCGCAAGGGGCACGGTGCTCTTGGGCGTAAAATCGGAAGCAAATCCCGGTGCGCTGTACTGGGCAACAATGTCCATGTTGCTGTCACCGAGCCTGAATATATCGGCTCCGTCAACCTTAAGGTAATCGGCGACCAGATTGAGCCACTTCTGGAATACCGCTTCGATGCCCTCACCGGAATCCATGAGTTCAAGGATGTTCTTGGTGGTCTCAAGGGTTATGAGATTGGCATCCGCCTCGTCTCCCGTATAAAGAGACTCACTGTCCTTATTCTTGGCAGAGGGAGGAGTAAGATAGCTCTCCGCTCCGGTCTTCATAAAGTCGAGGAAATTGGAGAATTTCTCGGCGGTAACATTGCCGGGGGCTGCAACGATGCATATGATATACATCTTACCGGCGGGCTTGATGCTGACAGCTCCGATTCTTACCATTCCGTCTTCGCTGTCTTCTATGTTCTGAATACAGATATCTTCGGGTGTGTCATCGCCGATATCGTCCATCATGCGGTCGAGATACTCACTTCCGACGAGCTGGGACAGTGCACCGGAGCTTACGCGGTCATTACTGATCTCGCAAAGAGCCATCCTGTTCTTGTCGAGAACAATGGCACTCACTCCCGCAAAGGCGCATACCAGGTCCTGGATCATCTGAAGTTTTTCCCTGTCGATCATCCTGACGGCGGACATAAACACCTCGAAAGAAGAATTTTGAAAAGCAAAAATAAAGGTCCGATAGTATTAATGCGTGAAACAATTCCCCCCATCACACAAAAACTGACCTTTTATACTAAAAAATATACCACAATTCCGCCGTAAATAAAAGGAATCCGGAACATATACGGACGAAAAGATCATGTTTTACTCCTGCGTAGCATAGTACTTGGGCATCTCCGTTTTCTCAATCTCGGACATGATCTCTCTCATCTGTCCAAGAGTCTCTTCAAGGTTATCCTCCGTCACCTCATAATCCCCCTGAGCCAGGCTGTCCAGCATATACCTGTTGATCTCGGGTGAGTAATGGATCATATCCATATAATTATCGGTATCCAGAACTATTTCTCTTTCATTTTGAAAACAGAATATCTTAACATTATCTATCGGAAGCAGGGTTTTAAAGATCCTTTCCATGGTGTACATGTGCATTTCAAATTGTCCGTTCACCCATGAACTGTCCCACCAAAACAGTGAATAGGGGGGCAGCATGATATAAAACTGTGTTTCCGGGTGGCTTTCTATCATCTGAGCGACTTCCGTGATATTGTCATCTATCAGGGAACGATATTCCTCTTCGGGAATCATGGTTATTTCATTCTCATCAACATACATTCTGCTGTAATGGCTCAGCAATATCTCAGTGCCAAACTCCTTACCGTCCGCCCAATTATATGCATTTCCCCCGGTATTGATCCCTTCCGCGGAGCTGATGATCCAGGTGGGGATCTTTTCCATAAGGATCTCTTTGTTGAACAGATAAGGTACATCATCAAGTACGGTCTTCGTGTGCAGATACCTTGGAGCGCCTTCATTAAACAGCTGTACGCCGTTCCCGTTTTCCACAGAAAAAAGGTCAAAACACCAGAATACGTTTTTGAGCGTATGATTCTCTTCGGCCATATTTACGTAATATAACAAGTCGTCCGATGTGCCGGATGACTTTATGATCTTCAGGGTATTACAGCCAAAAGCCTCATCAAATCCCGAAGTATCGAAATTCTCCGCAACCGAAGAACCCACCAGCGCACTGTCGTAATCAAACGTCCTGATGCTGCCGGGCATCTGGTTGTCACGGTCGTTAAACACGGCATCCATTCCGAAGAAAGGAGCGTGATACTGATAGAATATGTCGAAAAACCAGCATATTCCGGCCACCAGCAGTAATTCTGTCAGGATTATCCGTATTAACCTGCCTAACTTTTGACGACTGCTCATATTCGTCCTCAGAAATTAAAATACAAAAATACGCTCACCTGCGACAAAGAGATAAAGGACCAGACAAAAAGTGTGGCAATTATAAATCCTCCGAGCCTTGTATGTCCTTTCTTTTCAATCCATTCTTCCCCCTGCATACCGCAGATCGCCAGAATGCCTGTAAATGTGATGATCAGAAAAGTTGTAACATATAAGGGATTCACCAGTCCCGGTGCGGTCATTTCCAAAAACTTCCTGATGGCAAAATTCTCCGGAAATGCCAGGGTGTTGCACATACCGGGGAAGCAGCCCCGGAAGCTGAAGCCAAACAGCTTTCGCCACAATTCCGCGGCATTTGAAAGCGAGTCTGCCCGGAAAACGGAAAATGACAAAGTTACATAGAGAAAGGTTATCACCCTGTTGATCCAAGCCTTCTTAAAACGTGCCTTAGGAAAAGCCGTTTCGAATACCGCTGCCAGGGCATGCATCAGTCCCCATACAACAAATGTCCAATTGGCACCATGCCAGATACCGCTTACCATAAAAACGATAAACAGATTGATACATTGTCTGGCCCGTCCCTTTCTGTTTCCTCCCAGAGGAATATATATGTACTTAGTCAGAAACCCTCCGAGAGTGATGTGCCATCTTCTCCAGAAATCCTTAACGGAACCGGACTTGAAGGGAGAATTAAAGTTTCTGGGGATATCTATTCCAAACATCCTGCCTATTCCCCTGGACATATCGGAATATCCGCTGAAATCAAAGTACAGCTCCATCATATAAAAGCAGATAACGCACCAGGCACTCGGAGTATCCAGCCAGGGAATATTGTTATATTCGGCATTCACCAGCACTCCCATATAATCCGCAAGAAGCACTTTCTTGGCAAGTCCCAGTGCAAAAAGAGATAGTCCGCGGTACAGATCATCCGCCGAAATACGGCCCGATCTTTCTGAAACGACCTGAGGAATAAATGTATCGTGACGCACGATCGGTCCTGCAACCAGCTGCGGAAAGAATGTAACATAGAAAGCGTAATCGGCCGGAGCGTAATGCCTTGCATCGCCGGTGTAACGATCCGTCAAAAACGATATCTGCTGGAATGTAAAAAAGCTGATGCCCAGAGGCAGGGCGATCTTTTCTATATGAATATCGGAATGGAAAAAGAAGTTACAGTTGTCGATAAAGAAATTGAGATACTTAAAATAAAAAAGCATTCCCACATTGCCCAAAAGGCCGGTCAGCCACAATGCTTTTCGAAGTCCGTGCCTTTCATTCTTCAGGTGCTCCATCAGAAAGCTCAGACCATAGTTTAAGGCAATGCTGGCGAGAATGATCCAGAGATAGGAAATATTGTAATATGCATAGAACCACAGGGACATTCCCACAACAAAGACCTTGGCTAATGTCCTGTATGACAGTTTGTTAAAAAGAACCCATCCGCCCAGTGCAATGGGCAGGAAAATTGTAATAAAGAAAACGGAATTATACAGCATTCGTTTTTGCTCCGGCCTGTACCTGCCGGGACCTTTATCTGCTATCTGTCAAAAAACGGCAGGACTTTCATCCTGCCGTTTGAATTCTTCTTAGGCATCAACAGAGTAGTTGGGAGCTTCCTTGGTGATATGGATATCATGGGGATGGCTCTCCTTGAGGGATGCGGCAGAGATCTTGACGAATCTGCCGGTCTCGGTGAGAGTGGGAAGATCCTGTGCTCCGCAATATCCCATACCTGCCCTGAGACCTCCGAGGAGCTGGAATACGGTGTCCTCAACAAGCCCCTTGTAAGCAACTCTTCCCTCGACTCCTTCGGGTACGAGCTTCTTGGCATTTTCCTGGAAATATCTGTCCTTGCTTCCGTTCTCCATGGCCGCGATGGAACCCATGCCACGGTAAACCTTGTACTTTCTTCCCTGGTAGAGCTCGAACTCACCGGGGCTCTCCTCACATCCTGCGAAGATCGAACCCATCATACAGACGCTTCCGCCTGCAGCGATGGCCTTGGTAACATCTCCCGAATACTTGATTCCGCCGTCTGCGATGATGGGAATTCCGTATTCCTTTGCGACAGCGTAACAGTTCATGACAGCGGTGACCTGGGGAACACCGATACCCGCAACAACTCTGGTGGTACAGATGGAACCGGGTCCGATACCTACCTTGACGGCATCAGCTCCCGCTTCGATAAGAGCCCTGGTGCCCTCTCCGGTAGCCACATTACCTGCGATGACCTGAAGATCGGGATACTTTTCCTTGATCATCTTCACGCAGTTGATAACATTCTGTGAATGTCCGTGTGCGGAATCGAGAACGATGACATCGACCTTGGCTTCAACGAGAGCCGCAACCCTGTCGAGAACATTGGCGGTGATTCCCACGCCGGCTCCGCAGAGAAGTCTGCCCTGCTCGTCCTTGGCTGCGTTGGGATACTTGATGGTCTTCTCGATATCCTTGATGGTGATGAGTCCCTTGAGATTGTAGTTCTCATCAACGATGGGAAGCTTTTCTTTTCTTGCTTTTCCAAGGATCTCCTTTGCTTCCTCAAGAGTGACTCCCTCTCTTGCGGTAACAAGGTTCTCGCTTGTCATGCACTCTTTTATCTTCTTGGTGTAGTCTGTTTCGAATTTAAGATCACGGTTTGTGATGATGCCTACGAGCTTGCGTCCCTCGGTAACGGGAACGCCTGAGATACGGAACTTGCCCATCAGTTCGTCTGCATCGGCAAGTGTGTGCTCGGGGCTGAGAAAGAAAGGATCGCTTATAACTCCGTTTTCAGAACGTTTAACCTTGTCAACCTCTTCGGCCTGCGCCTCGATCGACATATTCTTGTGGATGATACCGATGCCTCCCTGACGTGCCATCGCAATGGCCATACGGTGCTCTGTAACGGTATCCATGCCCGCACTCATAAGAGGAATGTTGAGTCTGATCTTCTTGGTGAGATTGGTGTGGAGGTCAACCTGATTGGGAATGACCTGAGAGTATGAAGGGACCAGGAGAACGTCGTCAAATGTAATGCCGTCTTCAACTATCTGTGCCATGATCTTCCTTTCCGCAGCGAATCTGCTCGTGATTGATGTATAGAAAAATGAAAAATTTTAAAAATGTTATCATCCGGGAATACAAAAGTCAAGGAACGATTTCGACAAAAGAAATGACTTTTTTGACCCGCCTTTGCACATATCATTCAGACCGCTCAATACTCGCTGAAAACCCTGGGCAGTTTGTTCTTGAAAGCCTTGACCATCTCCTCATCGAGTGAAAAGAGGATCTTCCTTCCGCCCTCGTAATAGCAAACGTACTTCTTAAGGCCGTTATCGGCAGCGGGGCAGCTGTAATCGGTAAGCTTCATGTTTTGCCCGTTTCCGAAATTGTCGAGCTTGGAGCTCTTCTCGGGAGCAAATACCTGGATCTTGTCGACGCTCAGGGTCTCCGCATGCTTTCTTCTTTCCTTGTTGAAGACCTTGTCAACAGAGATCTCTCTTTCGATGTAGAGGTACTCATATTCAACATCGGTATAAAGCGAGCAGAAATAAGCACCCACACCCGCGATGACCGCAAGGATGAGGCCGATTGAAAGGCCAAGCAGCAGCACTGCCGCGATGCAGAGAATGCAGAATATGATGAGAACTATTTTGCCGGCTTTTGCAGCCCTGTTGGGTTTTCCGGGTACCAGAAATTCGTAATATCCCTTATCCATAAATTCCTCCGAACGGATCCGTAAAAAGAAAAAATATCCCTTTAACTATAATCCGCCGCGTTAAAACTTTCAACATAAAAGGGCGGTGGAAAGCCCACCGCCCCGTATGTTTATAAAACTTTAATATTAGTAGATATTAAGATAAGTTCCGCCGGTTGAGGAATTGAACCATACATTGTCAACGCTGCTGACGATCTTTATGGTCTCTTTTCCGTTGTAATAGCGGAGCTTTCCGTCCGAGTAGAAGACGATCTTCTTGTCGGAGATGCGGTTGATGTCGGAATAGATGGATGCGATATAGCCGAGCTTGACTATCTGTTCACCGTTCTTGTCATAGATCACCGCATCCGAATCGTCGAAGCAGAGAATGCTTCCGTTGTCATAGACGATTCCGTCGTAGTAAAGGGATACGTTCTTGATGACCTTGGTATTATCCTTGCCGTCATAGACATAAAGGTCGGCTTCGGATCCTTCGCTGTTGGTACCCTTCATGAAGTAGACAACGCCGTTCTTGAATGCACAGAGCGCCTCAGCCTCGTCATCGAATTTCTCGTTAAGGGTGAAGCTTGTTCCCTTCATATCATAGAGCATGATCTGCTTCTCGGATTCGTCGTTCTTGTCCCTGACGTAAACAACGATCGCAAAGAGGCCGTCATCCTCGGAAATAATGGTGTCGTTGATCTGGCCTTCAACATCAAGTGAAATATCGGTATCGCTGCCTACGGCAACAAGGAGCTCTCCCGACTGATTGTTTGCTTCGTATCCGAAGATCTGATCGTATGCTTCGTAGGCATAGCCTATATCATCGATGTGGATCTTCTCTACGGAATCCTCCGAAGGAAGTGAATATACAGCCATGGGAGCCTTGTCGACAAGATATACGAGCTCGACCTGTGCACATTCGGATACAAGCTCCTCACTCTGTCCGTCGTGATAATAATTCAGTGAAACATATCCGGGATCGAAGGTGTATTCCTTAAGAGATTCCCTGAGTGAGATCCTGCTCTGGATCGCATACCATTCGTCAAGCTCCTCGTAATACGTGTCTCTTGCGGCATAGTAAGTATCACTGTCATAACGGTAATACTTGTCGGCATTTATGTCGTAATAGTAGTCGTTCCAGTTGTCGCTGTTCCAGATATAGTAGTAATCAACGCCGCCATAGGTATAAACGCTGCAGTTGCTCTCCATGTAATCGAGAGCATCATCATAATTCTTCTTGATCCTTCCCTGCTTGTACTCGTCGAATGCTTCATTCTCGGATGAAAGGACAAATCCTGCGGAAGTATCGGGAGATACGGGCTCAACCGCATCATTGTCATCCTTTTCATAAGGATCGATGATGTAATCATAAAGATTCTCTTCGCTGTCAATGCGCTCAGTGTAGTAGAATCCGGTGTCGGTCATGGTGCCCATGATGTCGAAATCATCGCAGATCTCTTCCTCACTCTTTCCGTCAAATCCGGATACATAAAGAGAATACTCCCAGGTCTCGCTGTCAACCTTGGCGTAATAAACCTTGTCATCGGTAACAAATTTGATGTAGCTTACATCGTCGTCGATCTCTGTGGTCTCGAACTTGGAATCGGCATAGAGCAGAGTATAGTTTCCTTCATCGGTCGCATCGGCAAGAAGGAGAAATCCCTTTCCGCCGTTTACCGTACGTATCGAATATACATCCTTCTCAACTTCGACCGACTCCTTGCCGTTGTAGACCATCAGCTTATCCTTTGCGGTAAGATAAGCAATGCGTCCGTCATCAAGGAATCTGAGGCTGTCAAGCTTAACCTTGTCATCGATCTCAACGACCTTGCCCTCGTTCTTGCTCTTATCCTTGCCGAGCTTGGAAACGGCTACCTTGCATAATGTAGCGGTTCCGTCACTGTCGACATCGTTGAAGAAATACAGGGTCTTCTCATCATCGGACCATCTGACAAGAGAGTCGGGAACGTAATTTGCTCCGTAATAAAGATCATACAGATCGTCATCGATATCTATATCGCATACCTCGAGGATCTTGGGATCCTTGGCGGTAGCATCCATGATGACACAGAGGGTGTCTTTGCTCACATATGCAACTACAGTTGAGGTGTCGCCCTTCTTGCCTGAAAATAAAGCCTTGATACCTACTATCGCAAGGATCAGGACTACTACTGCGGCTGCCGCAATAAGGATTATGGGAAGAACCTTGGACTTCTTGCCGGACGCATCTGCCTGAGGCTGTGCTGCCTGGGGCTGTGCCTGAGGTGCTTCCTCTGCTTTGGGTGCTTCCTCTGCAGGCTTTTCTTCTGCCTTAGGAGCTTCCTCGGCGGTTTTTTCCTCTGCCTTAGGTGCTTCCTCGGCGGGTTTTTCCTCTGCCTTAGGTGCTTCCTCGGCGGGCTTCTCCTCTGCCTTAGGTGCTTCTTCGGCGGGCTTTTCCTCTGCCTTAGGAGCCTCCTCGGCGGGTGCCTCTACCTTTGCACCGCAGGACTGGCAAAAGACAGCTCCGTCTTCCAGCTCTACTCCGCACTGTTTACATTTCATTGATTTGTCTCCCTTCTTTTTGGTGCTGTTAAAACACAGTTATTTTCTTATTTTATTGTGAAAATGTCAAATAACCGTCGGTTATACGTGCAAACCGTCAGAGCAGGTACAGATAAAACGACGGCGGAAGTATTCTCGACACGATCCCGAGAACAGCCAGATACTTTGCAGGGTCGAAATACACGGGGCAAAGTACAAAGCTCACAAAGAGCAGTACCGATACGGCAGGCAGATAAGTTTCGATCCTCCTGAAAAGCCTGATAAAGACTACGCTCCATATGCAGCAGAAAAGAAGGAGCAGAACAAAGCAATAAAGATCCCTGAAAAAAGAAACGCTGCCTGCGTCGAAATATCTTATAAGTATAAATGCGGAAACCGCCGGAACCGCCACGGATGAAAGCTCATACAGGAACATGCTCAGCATTCTTTCATTCCTTTTCAGTGCCCTGTAGAATCTTCCGCTCTCACCGAAGAAGGACCCTGCCGAATACAGGCTCAGGATAAATAGAAGAACAGCCGCGGTTCCCCTTATGGGATCCGATCTGTCGGCAAACATTTCATTGCTTTCTCCTTCCGGAATATCGACGGTCTCATATACAAGACCGAACACTTCATCGCTCCCGACAAGGTATTCGTATTTATCCCTGATATAATCCTTAACCTCCGAGGGATCTTCGAATATATCCTCTTCGGCACTCTCGACCATATCCGCATAGATTATCCTGAACATCGCCGCAAAGACCGTTTCCCTGACGGCGGCGCTCTTAAGTGAGAAGTTCGAAGTGACCATGGTCGCCATATCACGGGTGTCACCCTCGCGGACTCTTTCCTCCATATCCTCCGGGAAGATAAAGCCGCATTCGACGCGCCCTTTTCTGACCATGTCACGCAGGTACCCTTCATCGTCCGTTTCGGTATAAACATATGCGGAAACGGAATCTTCGCGGTTTTCGAATATGTTCATGATACGGCTTCCGTATTCGCCGGCTTCATTCAGAATAAGAACCTCGGAAGGCTGTTCCGATGGGATCAGCGACTCGTTCACAAGCCAGAGCAGCAGCCACATAAGAAGGATCCACACATATGTGAAAGGGCTTTTAAGCCTTGCCTTGAGCATAAGGAAAAGTCTGATCAGGTATTTAACCATGACAGCACCTCCCCCGCCACAAACAAAACGGCACCCGTTATAAGCTCCCTTACTATTCCGCCGTTAAAAATATCATCCCTCCAAAGTGCCGCAGGCATGAATCTTCCGATGCTTACCGCCGTATCCGGCAGAAAGACGGAAGGAACAATGCATCCTCCGAGCACCAGCATGATCATGAATATGATAAGGAGTATCAGTCCCGAATCCTCTCTGCCCCTGAAAAGACAGTAGATAAAGTGCGAAAAACCGCATATGCAGAAAAGAACGGGGATGACATTCTTAAAGCCGGAAAGTATCTCACAGGCTTCAAGTACCGATCCTCCCGATAGAATCAGCGCCTCGCTCTCACGGGAGATCAGAATATGTGAAAACAGTTTCAGTACCAGAAAATAGATCGTGAAAATAAGAACGAGCTGGCACATCTCTACCAGGAGCTTCACAAAACCGGTCTGCACGGGACCGAGTCCGATCCTCCTGAGTGAGTGCTCCACGCTCTTGCTTCTTTTTGAATACAGATATCCGAAACCGGTACAGGTGATCATTACGATCATAAGTCCGGCACATACGGCATAATACGAAACGAGCCCGCTTACATCAAGTGATGATTCAAAGTTCTCCCCGAAGAACTTGGTTCTTTTCAAAAGAGTATCGAAGGCGATATTTGTCAGGTAATTCTCCATATCGGTCCTGGAGACCTTCATGCCGTAAACCAGCCCCGCATCGGTAACCGCATAAATCCCGCCTTCAACGGTATCCACAAGTGATGTTGCGGTTTCAAGCAGTTCACCGAAATTCCTTACGCCGGGCGTGATATCGGCCGGAATGAGTATAAGCGCGGGAGGGTTTAACCCGTAGTTTACTCCCTCATAGAAATTCTCCGGAAGCACTATCGCCGCACCGAATCTTCCGTCAATCATGCCTTCCCTTGCATCCGCCTCATCGGTAAGTTCGAATTCGCAGACTGCCTTTATGGAATCCATTCCCTCGAGAAGCCTTATCGCCATCTTTGACATCGAGCCGTCACCGGGCACGGAAACCGCAACCTTAACAGGCTCGGAAATACCAAGGCTCTGCAGCAGCGTATAGAGCGCTGCCGCAGAGCCTACAGTTATTGCCGATATGATGATAAGTGTAACCAGTCCGCTTAAGAATGCACGGGCGGCTCTTTTGATTTCTATTCTTATGTACTGTAAAGAATAGTTCATACCTTCATCAAAGATCCGCCGGATTCATCGGATCAATAGAAATACCACATAAGATCTTCGAAGTCTTCCATGATATCCATAAGATCGTCGTTGTCCTCGATCTCTTCCATGATATCCATTGCAAGATCCTCAAGTTCGTCCTCATCCATATTTCCGAGGTCGATCTCTTCACCCTTCTTGGGCTCCTTGATGTCTGCCTTGGTTGAGAAGGTGATGACCAGAGAATCGAAAGGCATATCCTCGCCATAAACCTCAAGGGTGTCATAGGTGTACTTGATCTCGTTCTTGCTGATCTCGATGGTAGCCTCGAGATTGTACATCTCACTTCCGTACGCCTCGCAGGTCATTGAAAACTCGCCGGTCTTTCTGTTGTAGGAATACTCCATCTCATAATCAAACTCTTCCATCTCGATGGTAGTGGTCTGAACATCGCCCTTGGTAGTACCTTCTATGGTAAGGAGAGTGCCGTCATCGCCGTCGAAATCATAATTGATCTCAACATTCTGAGCAAGATAATCGCCGCCCTGGAAAAGGACTTCGATCATGTTGTCTTCGTCAGCAACACGGATACATGCAGCGGTTGCTCCCTTTGAGTAGATAGAGATGGTAAGGTCTTCCATATCATCCAGCTCATCGAGCATTTCGTCGAACATATCTTCAAGATCAAGATCTTCGCCGATCATGTCCTCGATGATCTCGAAGTCATCGGAGTTCTCTTTATAGAAATCATTCCAGAGCTTCTGATATCCCTCGATCCACTCTACTACGAGATCCTCGGTGATTACTGCCTGATACTCTTTGCAGGAAACGCTCTTTCCGTTTACGGTGAAGGTCTCCTTTGCGCCGGTCTTCTTGAAATTAAGGTCATTGGCTATGTCCTTGAAGAAATCGATATTCTTCTCGTAGAACTTCTTGGCAAGATCGGAGTTGTCGTTCATGAATCCGATAAGGGCATTGAAATCTTCAACGTCGATACCGGCATCTTCGATAAGCTCGACAATGTATCCGTCGTTCTTGTCATTGGAATAATCATAAAGGAAGAGATAATCTCCGAGAACGGGGCATGTAGCCTTGATCTGCTTCTCGTCAATATATGCGTTGATATCAGCGGTGAATCCGGAGTAGGTAACGGTTGCATAAGCGCTTCTGGTGTGTGAGCCGCCGTTGCTTGCGATAGCTACGTTGAATTCTACATCCTCTACTTCACCCTCTACGGTATAAGTGAACTCTCCGAAGGGATCAAGCTTGAAATCCTTGGATGCCTCGGTAAGGTACTCTCCGTCATAAGCATTGATCAGTGTATTGACGAGGGTAACCTTTCCGCCGAGATTTTTCATTGCAAGAACAACTACGGCTACGATAACAACAAGAACTGCTGCTGCGATGCCGATGACTGCTCCGATGGGAAGTCCCTTCTTGACTTTCTCGTCCCGGGGAACTGCGGGTGCAGCCTGGAACTGGGGCTGCTGTGCCTGGAACTGGGGCTGCTGCGCCTGGAACTGAGGCTGGGCTGCCTGTGCGTAAGCCTGCTGTGCCTGCTGAGCTGCGTCTGCTGCTCCCTGCTGAGCCTGCTGTGCTGCGGCCTGAGCAGCTGCCTGTGCTGCTGCGGCCTGAGCTGCAGCCTGGTTTACTGCGTCAGCGGTCTGGGCAGTTGCCTGCTGTGCTGCGTCTGCAGCGGGTGCTGCCTGCTGTGTTGCGGGGTTCTGGATCTCATCTCCGGGATCCATGATCTTTTCACCTGTGTTCGGATCGAAATGCATTTACTTTTCCTCCCTAAAATCTTTAAGTAATCCATCCTCAATAAGAAGACATACGGACGAATCCGACATCTCATCGGAGTCGTGGGTAACAGTGATAATGATACCGTTCATGTCGCGGTACTGCCTCATCCACTTCCGCACCTCTGTGCGGTAATAGATATCAAGCGCGGCGGTGGGCTCATCCATGAGCATGACAGGCGGCATATGGACGCATGCACACGCTATGGCAACCCTCCTCTTCATTCCTCCGGAAAGCTTTGAGACCTGCTGCTTAAGGATATCCTCAAGCTGGAACATCCTGACCGCCTCATCACCCGGTCTGCACTTTCTGCCTGACCAGAGCGACATATTGTCTGCAACGGACAGTTCCTCTATAAGAGGATTCTCCTGCGGAAGATAACCTACGGTATGTGAGAATGATGAACCGGGACTTAACTTCTTTCCGAAATAAAGAACGTTTCCCGAATCGGCTTTCAGAAGGCCGGCCATTATCTGCATAAGAGTACTCTTGCCGCAGCCGTTCCTTCCAACCAATGCGATCTGCTGTCCCGGAGAAGCCGTGAAACTTACTCCATTAAGTATGTTTTTTCTTCCGTATGATTTACATACATTAGTGACTTCAACCATTTGATCACCCACACACATTCAAAATTATATTTAATTTCGGGCTATCTTGCAATAATATTCTTAAATATATATAATAAGTTATCAGAAAATATGTTCAATTTTGCCAAATCAAGAGGCAAATTAGGATGCCTATAAGTACAAGGGGGATCAATAATATGAATTGTCCAAATTGTAAAGCCGAAATCACAAATGATATGAAATTCTGCATCAAATGCGGAACCAAGATAGAAACACCCGAGACTCCGGCAAAGCCCGAGGAAACCGTGGCACAGATACCCAAGGTCAACCTCGCCGGGCCCGCAGCCCAGGATAAGCCCGCGGAAGAGGCCGGGCCCCAGGCTCCCGTTTCGGAAAAGCCCGCAGCAGAGGCAGGGTCTCAGGCTCCCGTTTCGGAAAAGCCCTCAGAAGAGGCAGGGCCTCAGGCTCCCGCTTCCGAAAAGCCCTCAGAAGAGGCAGGGCCTCAGGCTCCCGCTCAGCCCGCACTCTGCCCCAAATGCGGTGGTCAGTTAAAGGAAGGAACTAAATTCTGCACAAAGTGTGGCGCACCCGTCGGCTCCGGAAGCGCTCCCTTACAGCAGGCAGAGGCACCCAAGTATTCCGGATTCGCATCACTCGGATCGGACTCTCCCGCACAGGCCGCTTCTCCCGCTCAGAACGCCGCTCCCGCTGAACCTGCATCCGAAAAAGAAAAAAAGAGCTCATCATCAAAGGGTCTGATCATTATTATTATCCTCGTAATCGCAGCACTTATTGTTGCCATCCTCCTTGCGCTCAAGAGTATGGGCGTATTCTCCGGCGGCAGACAGGATAACGAAGTCAGCCAGTCGGGCGACAGAGATGACGACGAAGACGACGAAGACGATGAGGACGAACCTGAAGAGGAAGACCCCGAAGCTGCCGCCGAAAAAGCTGCAGAGATCGAAGAGATCAAGGATCAGATCAAGTCTTATGTCAAAGAGGGAGATAAGTCCGATGCAATGTCAGGCTCCTATCCCGCCGCTCTTGATCTTTATATCAGACTCGCCGATGAATATGACATGGCTGAGGATATCTCCAAGGAAGCCGATGATATCTTTGCCAGATATGCGGAGCAGGTAAGATACTCCGTCTCACTTCTTGACGGTCAGTATGTAAGCTCCGGCTTATATGTCCAGTCCAGGATCTATTACGATGAGATCATTGAGTATGCAGACAAGCTTGAAAAAGCAGGTATTGAGATCAATTCGGACAGTATAAGGGAAGAAAGCGATAATCTCATCGAGGTATACCGCAAAAAATATATCCTTGCGATCAATGAGATTTCTTCGCGTGACAACTGGTCCAGGGATGAAGCATGGAGTCTTGCTTCAGATGCGGCATCGATCGTCGATGAAGACGGAAACACCGTCCTCTTTGATCCCGACGATCAGGATGACCCCTTAAGGCTTCGCTATATTTTTTCACTCGCCTTGGTCACCAGAAAGAATATCGAGACCGGCATCAAGGACAAGACAATGACCGCAGAGGAAGCTCTTGATGAGATAGACAGTGTTCTAAGGGAGACCGATTACAACCTTCAGCTCATCTATGATGGCATTTATTATGCCACCGAAGCAGGAATAGACCCGACTCCCTATACAGAAGCATTTAATTCCATTATGGAAAAACTCGGGGAAAACGAGAAGATTCTTATCGTTCTTGATCCCTCACAGGCAAATGAAACCAGTATAGATCTCAATCATTTCTGGGCATTCAATGATATCAGTTCCGGAGCAAACCCCGACTTCCAGGTAAGCACTGTCAACGGAACAACCGCTGAGACCAGAGCATGGATCAGGGAAAACATCAGGATCAACAGATAATGTCTTCGGAAAAGAAAGATACCAAAGAAAATATAAAAGTGACTGCCGCAAGCGAAAAGCCGGCAGAAAAGAGTGAAAACGGAAAAGCGGTAAAGGAAAAGCCGGCAAAGGAAAAGCCCGTAAAAGAAAAGCCGGTAAAAGAAAAGCCGGCAAAGGAAAAGCCCGTAAAAGAAAAGCCGGTAAAAGAAAAGCCCGTAAAGAAGAAAAAGAGAAACCGCGACAAAGAGTTAACGATAATCCTTTCGGCGATACTTGCGGCTCTTACCATTGCGGGACTCATTCTTTTCTTTATCATGCCCGATCCGTATGCCGGCATTCCCGAGCAGGAAGAAGTATCCGATCTGCCGACACAGGAGCCTGAAGTTCCGGAGCCTGAAACAGATCCTGTTCCCATTCCGGTACAGCCTGCCATTTCTTATCCCGCACCTGCGTATGACTTCACGGAAGAAAACGTCTATGTTGAAATACCCGGCATCGATCACGAATACACAATTGCCTGGGTATCTGACGTACATATGATCACGGATTTTACGGCAGGTGATGTAGGCGAAGCTTCCCTCGAAACAGTCAGAAACAGATATGAGACATTATCCATAACTCCCGACGGAGTACACGGCAGGGAGCTCTGGCCCATGATCATAGACTATCTCAACTATAATGATTTCGACGCTGTCATCTTCGGCGGGGATATTATAGACTATTGCAGCACCTCCAATATGGAGGCTCTCAAAAGGGGATTTGACAGGCTCAAATATCCCAGCGACAGGATTCTGTATATCAGGGCCGATCATGACTACGGCACCTGGTACAGCGATGGAAGCACCGGCTTCGACGATTTAAAATGTGCCGAGCTTCATACGGCTCTCGACGGGGATGACAACACCTGTAAATATATCGACTTCGGCGACCTGATAATCGCCGGTGTAAACCTATCAACAAGTGCGCCGGGTGAAGACCAGATAGAGGTTCTCACCGGGCTTTACGGCAGAGGGGTGCCCGTTATCGCGGCAACCCACGTTCCGTATTTTTCAATGGTGGATCCTTCGCTTGAAGAGCTTTCCATGCTCGTTCGAAACAGGAAATATTATTGGAATCCCGGAGGAGATTCCTACGGGATAGATGAAAACACAAGAAAGATCCTGGATCTTGTCTATGCAGAGGATTCGGAGTGCCGTCTGGTTCTCGCCGGACATCTTCACGCCGCTTGGGAAGGTGAGATAAACTTCGGACTCAGACAGCACATCTTCTCTCCCGCATTCTCGGGAGTTATCGGCGTTGTTCACGTAGTGCCGGAAGGTTCGGCTCCCTGATCAGGGGAACCTGGTTCCAAGGATTATATTTCCGAAGGGATCTTCCGCGAAGGTCACCGCAAAGTCATTATATCCCCCGCCGGCCCCAATAAATCTTGCAAAATAAACTCCCGCTGCAGGAGTAAGGTAATAAGGGACAGCCGATCCCCTGAGTCCTCCCAACAGTTCGTTTACATCTTCATACTGCCCCGGATAATAGAATCCTCCGAGACTGGTGCTTCTTACGACGGTTGCCCTGCTATGGTTACCGAACCTGTCGGATGATGTTGTCAGATAATAGTGCGAACCTATATGCGCTACCTGAACCACTCCGCCGAGATCATCACATACCGGATACACACCTGTCAGTGCAAACGTTCTCTTGTTGACGGATATTATGCCTCCCGCTCCCTGGGAACAGAGAAGGATATTGTTTCCGTCTATCGTAAAGGATCTTGTATAAACACCATACAGATAATCCAGTCTTTTTACCTTATCGAGTCTGAGCGCAAATCCGTTAGCGGGCCGCTTGTATATAAACATTTCTCCCGTATAGGAACTCCATACATAAAATGACGCGCTCGCCTGATCATATACGCAGTAATGCGGTCTTATGCCCACATTCTCAAAACTCTGAAGTTCTATGAATTCACCCGTACCGAGCCTTGTATAAGTTACTACCCTGTTATTGTCCGTATCGGTGACAAGATAGATGACACCGTCCGAGCATATGCTGTGGGGCTTGTTAAGATCATCGGCCATTATCTTCCACTTGGAAGTGTTACTGCCGACATTCTCGGGCTCGGCATAGATCACGCGATCGTGATAAGTATCCACGGTAAAGTACAGACCGTTAATATAGGTGGTCTGCGCGGATACATAGGTTGTTGCATATTCGTTATAGCGGTTTGGGAAAACAGCTCCGCTTCCGAGACCGGGTGCGGCATAGCTTTCCGAAGGCACTGCAAAAGCCATAACTGCGGCAAGCATAAGTCCCATTCCTGCTTTTATCAGTTTATTCATCATAGGGTATACCCCTTTCGTAACCTTTACCTGATTATAGCAGAACGGACAGTTTTCTTAAACCTCCTATCTGAGTACGGTGATCAGTTCATCAAGCACAGTCCCCTCACTTCCGAGCAAGCACTCCGTCTCCCAGGTAATGCTTTCATCGTTTTTGTAAGCTGTTATGATTACTTTTATGACATCACTGTCATAATCAAGCGGCACAGTAAAATCCGTCCTTTCCTCAAGCATATATTCCGGACAAGAAACAGTGACCCTGTTTGCGGTGATCTGCGCAGGAAGGCAGACTTCTTTTCCCTCGACAACATACAATGTGTCAAAACAGGAAAGCCTGTCGCTTTCAAAGGATACAAGCACCGCATCGGGATATCCCCATACATCCGATATCACATATCCGCTCTCACCCCGTTTTATGATCCGGTCTCCTTCCTCCGAAGTCAGCGGTCCGGTCAGTTCATCGAGACATCGGCATATCCTGCCGGATATATCCAGTTCATGAAGGCAGGCGGAAGATACGGTTCCCCTGTTTCCGACATTATCCTCCGAGGTTACGGATATCACGAAATCGCCGTTAAAAAGCATATTTTCAAAAAGTGCTTCAGAGCTGCGTTCATCCATCTTCAGTTCCATGGAAAAGCTTCCGCCCTGTGCCGAATATACACCTTCCATGCCGTTATCATTATTACATATCCTTATCTCAAATCCTTCCTTTGCTCCGGATCCGTCATCCGTAACATATATTTCCACCGATACGCTCCCACATCTTCTGTCTATGGTGTATTCGGACAAGATATTGGAAACATTGCATACGGAAAGTTCCTCGGCATCTCCCCCGTTTACGCGCACAAAGCATTCGGGTGCGGTGGCATCCCCTATCAGTGTAAGGCCGTTCATCCTGTCATTTTCAGGGTCGCTGCAGATCAGGCGCTCACTTCCGTTTATGAAGCCTCCCCCTTCTTCAAGCCTCGCCATAGCACCGGGATAAATATAAAGTTCGCCCTCATATGAAGATACGAATTCACCCGTAAAGAAAAGCTCTCTTCCGTAGTCGTTTCTGTCAGCGAAGCACTCCCGCACGGGAGAAATATAAAAGCCGGCAGTTCTTGTGCCCTCGCCGCACAGTCCGGATTCTCCGCGCAGTCCCGTATCACCGTATGGAAACACAAACTCCGCATACTCGCTCAGGCTTTGGTTAAAGAGTGCTTTTTCTATCTGATATCCCCGTCTCGCATATCCGGATATGTATGAAGTATGATCCAGATAAAAAGAAGATTTTCCGTCAGCCCTGACGTAATATACATCCTCTGAATCCGCAGGCTTAAATACGTTGTCACCCTCTCTTACAGTCAGCTTTTCAGTGACTACGGGATACGGTATGAAAGCGTTCGGACCGTCGACAGCCATGGTAAACACACCGCTTACATTACCGGCCCTGTCTGCGGAAACAATGTGAACATACTTATCGCTTCCGTCGGGAGTGAATCTGATGCCGCCGCACAACAGATCCTCCGGACGAGCATTGCGGTACCAGTCCGTAAAGCAGCATTCCGGATAGGTTCCGGAAATATCCGCCCACGGTGAACGTATGAATGTTCCGTTAATTCTGACATAGTCGGCATCTGCGTGATCCTGAGTATCTATCAGATAATAAAACCCATAAACACCCGTTGTGATCCGAAGTGTCCTTACATCCGTCTGTGCATAAACATCCTCATTCCCGATCATATCGGACGCTTTCCAGGCTCTTGCAATATATGAGTATTCCGTTCCCGGATCATCCGGCATTTTCCAGAACACACAGACTTCACCGGTCGAAGCATCAAGATCAAGTCCGGCACTTTCTACCGCATCCGGAGCCTCTTTATCAGGTGAATATACTGATTTTTCGGATAAGCCATGATATCTGACAGCCGGCTCCGTTATGATACAATAACCATCCCTTCCGAAATCCTCACTCGGATATACGCTTTCTCCGTGAACCGACAGAACATGGTTTCTGTAAAGATAACTACCCGGAGAAAAATCCGTTTCACATCCATATGCATCTCCACCCTGTATATTCACTGCACATGTTATAAGTGCATGCCCGTTTCCGTCACATACACCGTTTGACATCGTGCCGTTTTCGACTCCTCCGATGTATCCGCTTCCGCCACCGCCACCGCATCCATAAGATAATCCTTTTTCGGCTCCGCCGCCTCCGCCGTACCATCCTCCGCCGCCTCCGCCATTTCGGATGTAAAGATAATCCTGTGTGTTCGGAGTAAAAGTGTAACCGTTTCCGCCATATCCAAAGCCCCCGAGTCCGCTTCCCCACCCGGTTCCTGCAGAAGTCTGGCTTCCTCCGCTTGCGGTTGATTCACCCTGTGGCCACATAGAGCGCCCTGTTCCTCCCGCGAGCCCTCCACCATCACCTGAAATTGCATTGGCTCCCGAACTTCCTCCGCCGCCTCCGGCCACTATGAGTATACTGTCCCTCTGATCGTACAGATTTTTCAGAACGCCTTCGGCATAAGCGATATGTGTTGCTCCCCCACCGGAACCTCCCGATTCTCCCCATGCATTTCTTCCGGGGGTTCCGCCACCGTTGTATCCGTTCATTCCGCCGACACACACATACAGAATGCATCCTTCTTCCAGATGAACATTTCCGCATGCATAACCTCCCTTCCCCGAGGTATCATGTGTACTCGTAAGAGGCGATCCTTTCGCTCCCCATACTTCAAGCTTATAATCTCCGGTTGCTTCAACCGTATAGCTGTATACTTCACCCGAATAAAGAAATTCTTCTTCTATATTCAGTTCAAGGTCCGCTCCCTTTCCGCCGGAAACGGACAAGACTCTCTCTCCGTTTATTTCTATAAATGATCCTTCACCACCTGAGCAGTTGACCACTTCACTGCCCTGAGTACTTTCTCCGGATCGTCCGGTATATATCCTGACCTCGTCCCCTTCATTAAGCAGGATCTCACAGGAAGAATACTCCCCGTTTTCTCCGGCATAGCTTCCGAACGAAGCGCCTGCCCCGCCCCATAGTTCAAAGGAATAAATTCCCGTCCTTGTAACTTCATAGGTTTGTATTCTTCCGCCTGTACAGAAATGCCTTTCACAAGGACCCGGTGACAAAGTTGTATTTTCCGTGACAGCTTCTGTCCATTCGATGTCGTCCGGGCCCGATATGTAATATCTGAAAAGGTCATAACCCGTTATATCCGGAAGGACCAGTCTTGCCAGACCGTCATAGCGCATCTCTCCGAATGAGGGATCACCCATATAATCGGGAAACGCTTCAAGAGACAGTGTTACGAATTTTGCGTACAGTCTGATATCACGATCCGTATCAAACAGATCCCCGGCAGTTCCGGCGAAGTGCTCCGGTGACATATCCGGATCCGTATACCATCCTGCGAATACATAACCCGGATACACGGCATCCGGCAAAGACAGAGGAATGCTTCTCCATACCGCGGTAAATTCATCCACGCTTCCGTTTTCTCCGGAAGAATGAACATAGGTAAATCTCCCGTCAGACATCCGGTCCTTTACGCTTCCGCTAAGTTCCGAAAATCTCCATCCCGCAAACTCCGTATCCGTCCAGACAGGGTCCGCTTCCGGTCCTCCCATCATATCCAGCTCTATGCGGTATCCCTTCGGATGGGAAAGCAGAGCGGGATCGGCAAAAGATTCATACATATATCCTTTTTCGAAAAGGTTGCGTCCGCTGATGCATTCCCCGTTTCCCGCTCCGTTATACGCTCCGGGTTCATCCCTGAAGCTTCCGCCGGATATCAAAAGGAAGCTGTCGCATTTTTCCCATACAGCATACAAAGTGATGACCGCATCATTCGCCTCATCGCCGCATCCGCTTAAATTACCGAAGCATTCTTCTATCTCCTTTCGCGTATCTCCGTTTTCAAGCACCTTCCCGGAGTCCGGCGAAGTGCTCCATCCGGCAAATATATATCCGGGATTGATAAAAGTATTCTCCCTCAGAGCTTCCGCGCTTTTTACGGGATTTCCCTCATACTCATCACTTCCTCCGTAGTAAAATACCGAATCGGGCATAGAGCCGCTCACTGCACCGTTTCCGTTGTAGCGCACGGTATAGCGGTTATACGAAACAAAGCATTTACACATATGCGTATCAAGATGGAGATCGTTTTCAAGATTATCTCCGCTTATGGGACATATAAAGACATACTGTGTGGGATATGTTTTGGCATAATCTCCATTCCCCGAAAAAAGATATCCTAAACTTCCGACACATATGTCATTTGTGTATACGAAGCCGGTGAGCGGCTGTCCGCAGTCGGCACAATATGCGATCCATCCCGAATCATACCCCTCGCTGCAGAACGTGTTTGGAAGGCCGTCTATCCCGTAGTATTCAAAATCCCTGCACGCCGTAAACGGGCCGTGAATGCATCGTGCCGGCCTGTGTGAAAGAACCCACCTTCCCACCGGAACAACGGAATCAACTATGGGAGCAGCGTAATAATGCTGTCCGGGCTTAAGCTCTCCCTGTATTTCTTTTCTTGTGACAACATCCTGCGGAATGACAGTCGTACCTTCGTTTCCTCTGTAGACCGCATTATCCGTATATATGTATGTCCCGTACTGTGACACGGAGCATCCGTCCGGATGAACCGTGGTCCAGGCAAGGCCCTGAGTTCCCGAATAGAATCTTATATACGGGTTGTTCGTATAACTGTTCATGACACTTTCCGGCGAAGGAATACCTGCAGCGCCTGCGGATATACCGCCCGGCAGGCAGGCGCCCGCGGATGCGGCAACCACGATACTTACCGGAGAAACCAGTTTTATCAGAAAAGCTGCGAGCAGGTTCTTTATCCTATTTTCTCTTTTACCGTTCTTCAAATTCACACCTCCGTTTCATGGCACAAAAAAACGGAGACCGATATCTTCTCCGTAAAAGAGAAAATATAAGTCTCCGTATTTGACAGTTTTGCTTTCGAATTATGTCAGACTATATCACAGTTTTTTTATTCTTTCAATAGCCTCTACGGTATTCTCGTAAGTACCGAATGCGGTGAGTCTGAAGAAATGCTCTCCGCTGGGACCGAAGCCCGATCCGGGAGTTCCTACGACGTGTGCTTTGTCGAGAAGGTGATCGAAGAATTCCCAGCTGGTCATTCCGTTCGGTGCTTTCAGCCAGATGTAGGGAGCGTTGACTCCGCCGGATACCTGATAGCCTGCACTTTTAAGCCCTTCATAGATGACCTTGGCATTGTTCATGTAATAAGCAACCTGGGCTTTTAACTGTTTCTTTCCTTCTTCGGAATAAACGGCCTCGCCGGCTCTCTGGATTATGTAGGGAGCTCCGTTATACTTGGTTCCGTGACGTCTTGCCCAGAGAGGATGAAGGGGAGTGTCGCCCGCTTTGAGATCCTTGGGGATAACGGTGAAGCCGAGTCTTACGCCGGTAAAGCCCGCGTTCTTGGAAAACGATCTGAACTCGATAGCGCAGGTCCTTGCACCTTCACACTCGTAAATGCTGTGAGGAACATTTTCCTCGGAGATATATGCTTCGTATGCGGCATCGTAAAGAATGACGGCACCAACCTTATTTGCATAATCAACCCACTTCTGAAGCTGATCCTTGGTGATTGCAGATCCGGTGGGATTGTTGGGGAAGCACAGATAGATAAGATCCGGAGTTTCGGTGGGAAGCTCGGGAGCAAATCCGTTCTCTTCGAGGCAGGGCATATATATGACATCTGACCACTTCTCTGCTGCGGGATCCCAGGTTCCGGTCCTTCCGGCCATTACGTTGGAATCAACATAAACGGGATAAACGGGATCGCACACCGCGATCTTATTGTCCACGGAGAAGATCTCCTGGATATTGGCACAGTCGGACTTTGCTCCGTCGGAAACGAAGATCTCGTCTGCTGAGATATCGCATCCTCTCTTTTTGTAATCGGTATCCGCGATGACATTTCTGAGGAACTCATATCCGAGATCGGGAGCGTATCCCCTGAAAGTTTCCTTGTTGCCCATCTCATCCACAGCTTTGTGAAGGGAATCGATTATTGCGGGAGCAAGAGGCTGTGTGACGTCACCGATACCGAGTCTTATGATCTTCGCATCGGGATGTGCCTCACTGTACTCTCTTACCTTCTTTCCGATGGTGGAAAAGAGATAGCTTCCGGGAAGCTTGAGATAATTATCGTTTACTTTTACCATTTTGATTCTCCTTTATTTCAGGGCCGG
>JAEEQL010000092.1 GCA_016285265.1 Lachnospiraceae bacterium | reverse complement strand
CTTTTTTTCGGAATTGTATGCGCCGATAAGCCTGATCTGCTCTTCCTTTCTCTTGAGGTATTCCGCTTCTTCACCGATGTTGGGGTTGTAGTAATAAACCGTAACATCGCATCTGTCGCAGAGCCTTTCGATGCACGCGCTCGAACACGGAGCACAGCAGGAGTGCAGAAGGACGGCAACCTTGTGAACGGAGGAACCGTCCATGCGTCCACTCAGCATATCTTCCATTAACTTGTCGTAATTAACGTTGTTCATATATATCAGTGTATCACCTGTCCGGGAAAGCGTATATTATCCTGCAGGTTTAACCATAATAATATGGGCCGGCGATCCTTCGATCACCGGCCCAAAGCTTGTTGTCTTATTTGAAGTACTTAACGCCGGATTCGAAGATCTTAAGATCCTGCTCGCCGTAAATATTTACAGCGACTCCGTTTCCGATACGCTCTGAGTGGCACATCTTACCGAGAACCCTTCCGTCGGGTGATGTGATACCTTCGACGCATCTGAACGAACCGTTGATATTGTAGTACTCATCCATAGAAGTGTTTCCGTCGGGATCGGAGTATACGGTTGCGATCTGTCCGTTCTTAAAGAGATCGTCGAGTACATTCTCGGGAGCTATGAAACGTCCTTCTCCGTGTGATGCGGGGTTAGCATATACATTTCCGAGCTTTGCTTCCTGCAGCCAGGGGCTCTTGTCGGATACAACCTTGATATAGGCCATCTTGGAAATATGTCTGCCGATGGTGTTGAAGGTAAGTGTGGGGGATTCTGCGGTCTGTCCGGTGATCTTACCGTTCGGAACAAGTCCGAGCTTGATGATCGCCTGGAATCCGTTACAGATACCGAGGACAAGTCCATCTCTCTTGTCGAGCATCTCTTCGACTGCTTCCTTGATGGATGCATTCCTGAATGCTGTCGCAAAGAACTTGGCGGAACCGTCGGGCTCATCACCTGCGGAGAATCCGCCGGGGAACATGATCATCTGAGCCTGTGAGATTGCCTTCTTGAACTCTGCAACCGATTCCCTGATATCCTCTGCGGTGAGATTTCTGAATACGCGTACGTCCGCATTTGCACCGGCTCTTTCGAAAGCCTTGGCAGAATCGTATTCGCAGTTGGTTCCGGGGAATACGGGGATGAATACGGTGGGCTTTGCTACCTTATTCTTGCATACATATACCTCGGAAGCCTTGTACTCGGGGATTTCCACCTTATCCTTATCGTCTGTCGATACGGAGTGGAATACGCTCTCAAGGGTTCCGGTCCATGCTTTCTTTATTTCATCATATGATACCTTGGCTCCGGCATATTCGAATCCGGATGCGATGACTTCACCGACTGCCTCTGTACCTGCAGCCGCCAGTACCTGTGCCAGCTTAGCGGCGGGAACTTCCGCAACGATATTGCCGAGTCCGTTTCCGAAAACAGTCTCAGCGGATACGCTGTCATCGATCTTTGCACCGAGTCCGCAGCCCATTCCCATCTTGGCCACAGCTGCCGCAAGACCCTTGGAATCAAGCGCATATGCACTGACTATAGCCTTGTCGCAGATGAGCTTGTAAACGGAATCATAAAGCTTAAGGACCTGATCGTATACGGGCTTCTTGTCGGCATCCTTCTCGATGGAGAAGAGAACAAGCTTGTTGCCTTCAGCTTTAAGCTCGGGAGTGATCACGGTCTTAAGGCTTGCGATATCAACCGCAAATGAAACGAGCGTAGGAGGAACATCGATGTCACCGAAGGTTCCGGACATGGAATCCTTACCGCCGATCGAAGGAAGTCCGTATCCGATCTGTGCGTCGAACGATCCGAGAAGTGCAGCGAAAGGCTGGCTCCAGCGGGTCGGTCTCTCATCCATACGTCTGAAATATTCCTGGAAGGTAAGTCTTACCCTGCTTACATCACCGCCGTTTGCAGCGATACGTGCAAGAGACTCGGTAACGGCATAAATTGCACCGTGATAAGGTGACCAGCTCGAAAGATAAGGATCGAAGCCGTAGCTCATCATGGTGACGGTATCGGTCTTGCCCTCGAGAACGGGAAGCTTTGCGATCATAGCCTGTTCTTCCGTAAGCTGATACTTTCCGCCGTAAGGCATTACAACGCTTCCTGCACCGATAGAAGAGTCGAACATCTCGACAAGGCCTTTCTGTGAGCACTCGTTAAGATCGGAAAGCGTATCGGTAAGTGCCTTACCGTAATCCTTGTTTTCAACATCCTTCGCAACCGCATCAAGGGCATACTTATCAAAGTAGGAATCTACCGAAGGAGATTCAACCTCTACCTGTGTTTCCTGGTGAGCTCCGTTGGTATCAAGGAATGCTCTCGAGATGTTGACGACATCCTTGCCTCTCCACTGAAGACGGAGTCTGGGCTCTTCGGTAACTACCGCAACCTCTACAGCCTCAAGGTTCTCTTCGCCCGCATACTTAAGGAATTCCTGTACATCCTTAGACGCTACGACAACAGCCATTCTCTCCTGTGATTCTGAGATCGCAAGTTCTGTTCCGTCAAGTCCCGCATACTTCTTGGGAACCTTGTCCATATTTACCACAAGTCCGTCAGCAAGCTCACCTATCGCAACACTGACACCGCCTGCGCCGAAGTCGTTACACTTCTTGATGAGTTTGGTAACCTCGGGACGTCTGAAAAGTCTCTGGATCTTTCTTTCGGTGGGAGCATTACCCTTCTGAACCTCGGCACCGCAGGTATCGATGGACTTCACATTGTGCGCCTTGGATGATCCGGTAGCGCCGCCGATTCCGTCACGTCCGGTCCTTCCGCCGAGAAGGATGATGATATCTCCTGGATCGGAATTTTCCCTGATGACGTTCTTTCTGGGAGCGGCACCCATAACGGCACCTATCTCCATACGCTTTGCAACGTAATCGGGATGATATACTTCCTTGACATATCCGGTCGCAAGACCGATCTGGTTACCGTATGATGAATATCCGCTTGCTGCGGTTCTTACAAGTTTCTTCTGGGGAAGCTTGCCGGGAAGTGTCTCGGATACGGGCTTTGTGGGATCGGCAGCACCGGTCACGCGCATTGCCTGATATACATATCCTCTTCCCGAAAGGGGATCTCTGATAGCTCCGCCGAGACAGGTAGCTGCGCCTCCGAAAGGCTCGATCTCGGTGGGATGATTATGAGTCTCGTTCTTGAAGAATACGAGCCACTCTTCCGTCTCGGTTTTTCCGTCCTTTTCAATCTCAACGGGAACAACGATGGAGCATGCATTGATTTCATCGGACTTCTCCTCGTCATCGAGCTTGCCCTCTTTCCTGAGACGCTTTGCGGCGATGGTTCCGAGATCCATAAGACATGAGAACTTGTCGGGACGGTCTGCGAAGAGATCCTTTCTGGTGTTCATGTATTCCTCAAAGGACTTCTCGAAAGCCGCCTTGTATGCGCCATCATCAAACTTAACTCCGGTAAGTTCGGTGGAGAAGGTGGTGTGGCGGCAGTGATCCGACCAATATGTATCGAGAACCCTGATCTCGGTAACGGTGGGATCACGGTGCTCCTCGTTCTTGAAGTAATTCTGGATGTGAAGGAAATCCTTGAAGGTCATTGCAAGTCCGAGAGAATCGTAAAGCTTCTTAAGCTCTGCCTCGGGACTGTCGGCAAAACCGTCAAAGGTCTTGACATCTTCGGGCTCGGGATAATTTACGACAAGCGTGTCAGGTTTGTCCATTCCCGCTTCCCTGGAGTCAACGGGGTTGATGAGATATCCCTTGATACGTGCAAACTCATCATCGGTAATGTCACCGATAACGGCATATGCAACAGCGGTCTGAATGATGGGATCTTCGTTCTCATTAAGAAACTTTATGCACTGAACCGCTGAATCCGCTCTCTGGTCAAACTGTCCGGGGAGGAACTCTACGGAAAAAACTCTCGTACCTTCGGGAAGAGGAAGAGTCTCCTGATAAATATCATCAACGGGAGGCTCCGAAAAAACAGTCTTGCATGCGGTTTCAAATGTCTCATCGGAAATATTCTCGGAATCGTATCTGATGAACATTCTTATGTCATCGATCTTAATGCCGAGGAAATTCCTGACATCATGCCTTAAGTGCTTTGCCTGCACCGCATAAGGTTTTTTCTTTTCTACATAGACTCTTCTGACGCTCATTTATCTGCCCTTCTTTCTTAAAAAAGGCCTCAGAAAAAGTGATCACCCCTTCTGAAGCCCCTTTACTATTACATTTACGTTAAATTCACGCATCGACTCCGAGTGACTGTAAGATATAGAGGATCTGTCTGTCAAAGGAATCGGGTGATACCCCCAGTGTAGCGGAAGTAGCTTTAAGTCCCTCAATGAGATATACGATGTTGTATGCTGCGGTAACAGGATCGTCACAGACAAACTCTCCGCTCTCGACACCGATCTCAATAAGCTTGCCTATCATCTTGACATTGTTATCAAATTTCTTCTTATAGACATTATCTGCCTTTGAAGGTCTTGCATCAAAATAGAATTCAAAATATGCCCTGTTCAGATTACCCTTCTTCTTGAAGAGCTCCTTTTTCTCCTCCTGGAGGAAGAGAAGAAGGATGTCGGCAGCAGTGGCATCATCGTTGATAAGAGAAGTGAAATCCTCTCCCGCAGCAGCCTGGGATTTCATGACATCGATGAAGAGTTCGGATGTGCTCTCATAATAAAGATACAGACCGCCTCTTGAAATGTCGCAGGCATCGACAACGTCCTTCATGGTAACGTTCTTGTAACCCATTTCGGAAAAGACCTTTGCCGCTACATCGATAATGTACTGCTTCTTCTGAATTGATTTGTCACCCATCTTATATCTCCCGATAAACTGCGATCTTTCCATCGCATTTATTTGCTGTATCATTCCCAGAAATCCACTATTTCCTGCATCTTGCTGACTGTGAGATAGAAGATCTGTTCGGTAACGCCTTCTTTCCACAGAGCGGATCTCGTACGCCCTCCGAGGACGTATTTGCTTAGGATCCCGCAAAGGATATCCCATTCCTTCCAGGTTGCTCCGACGATAAGTCTTCGTTCCTCGTCATGAGTCTTGATGGCCTTTCTGGAATATACATACGGATAATTGCGATCCATCAGACCGGATATGTTACAGGCTTTTATAAATCCCATCAGTTCCGATGAATAAACGGGAAATGAGATACTTGAATCCGTCACTCCGTTATCGGAATAATTACTGACCACAGCCTTTTCCGCTGCCTGTTGAAGCCAGGGCAGATAGGGAGTCAGAGGACTTATCTTCATTTTGTAATCCTGCGCAAGTGCCCGCAGATATTCCGGTGAATCAGTCGTATTTCCCATATTGTCAATCCCGATAACTCATAAGTCCCCTTAAGGGGCAGACACTTAATATCTTAACATATTTTTAATATGATACAAGTGTCAAAAAACAAAAAAATCAGATTTTTTCGGCTTAAAAAGGGGGTTATACGTCCTCTCTGTCGGTCCCGGATTCCCCGCCTTCGCCTCTTATCTTGGCAAGCACATCGGCTCTGCCGTCGCTGACGTCCAGAAGGCTTTCCAGGCTCTGCACAAACAGCCTCTCCCTGTGCCATCTGTTGTTCTCTTCCCTGTCCATATAAGCCTTGAAGTGGTCGACCTGCCAGGCAATGCAGTCGGAGATCGATATCCCCTCCGGCTCATACTTACCGAGGAGCTGTCCGGTTCTGCACCAGTAATAAAGCTCCGCAAGGACGCCCTCGCAGGAAACGATCCTCGACCAGAGCTCTTCGCTTCCGCCGAGTGAGATTATATAGTCATGGAGTATGTTCAGATCGTTTTGTGGAATGTTAAGATCACTCATCTGTTCAGTCCTTGATATCCTCATCACCGGTCTTGATGGTATCGATTATGAAGGGAGGTCTGTTCCTGGAAGCATCAAGAGCTCTCCAGATATATTCCCCGATGATGCCGATCATGGTCATCATCATTCCGAATCCCAGGAGAACAACGCTCATAAGCGAGGACCATCCGGCGATCGGAGTACCGACGGTAAAGTACTCAACAAGGACTGTGATAAAGAGTACAAGAGAAAAGACATCGAACAATAATCCGGCATACATCATTATCCTGAGCGGGGCATATGAAAAGCTGAGTATGGAATCAAGGACGAGCTTGACCTTCTTGGCCATAGTCCATCTTCCCTTACCCTTCTCACGCTCCAGCCTGTCGAAATAGATGACGTCCGTCTGAAATCCCAGCCACATGACCTGAAGTGTCAGGGATGAATTCTTTTCATTTAATTTAATAAGTTCGTTTATGGCCTTTCTGCCGACAAGATAACAGTCACATCCGCCCATGGGCATATTCTTGTTGACCAGCTTGCGGATCATCTTGTAATAAAGCCCCGCAAAAAGCACATAGACCGGATTGTCCTTCCTCGATCTTCTTGCGGCAAGGACTATCTCGTTGCCGTTTTTCCAGCTGTCATACATCTGAAGAATAAGGGAGGAATCCTCCTGGAGATCTGCCTGCTTGGTAACGGCACAGTCACCGGTGCAGACGGAAAGACCTGCGAATATCGCAGCATGTTCTCCGAAGTTTCTTGAAAGCTTTACGCATTTGACATTGCTGTCCTCAAGACGGATCTCGTTCATTATCTTCCAGGATTCGTCTCCGGAGCCGTCATCGACAAATACGATCTCATACTCTCCGAGCTTTTCGAGGATCTTCGCCTTAAGATCGTCATAAAGATCCCTGAGAGTATCGGAATTATAGTATACGGGTATTACTATGGAAATCTTGCTCACTGCGCGGACTCCTTTATTATCTTCTTATACTCGTCGAGATCCCTGATGTATTCGGTCTCGTCGTAATGCGTGCTGGCAAGACACAGAAGTACGGAATCGGCGCTGAAATCATACATTTCCTTCCAGACCATATTGGGAAGATAGATACCGGTCTTGGGCCTGTTGAGACTGTAGACGATCTCATTGCCCTCACCGTCGAGAACCTTGACCTTGCTCGATCCGGCAACATTGATGAGCACAACCTCAGATACACGGTTTGCATGGCATCCTCTTATGACATCGGGATCCGAACCGTAGATATAGAAAACTCTCTGTATGTCAAAAGGAATATCGCTTCCTCCCTCCGCAATGACAAGATTACCTCTCTCGTCACCTCTCTCGGGAAGTTCCAGCATCCTGACCTGATCGATATTGTTCATGGCAAACCTCCAAACAATAGGATTATAACATAAAAGGCGCATCCTGTATGGATACGCCTTCCGAATAAACAGGGGAAGAGAGGATCGAACTCCCATTAACGGTTTTGGAGACCGCCGCACTACCATTGTACTATTCCCCTATTCGGTCAAAAAACAACCGAAAGTGATTATACACTAAAGGCTTTTCTCAGGCAAGAAGAATTTATATTATCCTGTCAACCGCTTCCCTGATATTGGAAACCCCGATGATCTCAGCCTTGGATCCCGCGGCTTTCTTAGCATCTTTTAATGTAGAAGCAGGCACCACTATTGTCTTAAATCCAAGTCTTACCGCTTCCGATACCCTTCCGGATATCTGGGATACGGTCCTGACTTCTCCGGAAAGTCCCACCTCGCCGAAAGCACACACATCCGGGGAGATACTCTTATTCTGGAAAGAAGAAACTATTGCAAGAACTATCCCAAGGTCGAGAGCGGGCTCAGAGATCTTCATACCTCCCGTGAGATTAACATAGGCATCACAGTCTCCAAGGTGCATTCCGCATCTTTTCTCCAGCACAGCCATTAGAAGATTTACCCTGTTATGATCCACACCGAGGGCCTGTCTTCTGGGGATGCCCAGATTAGATTTGCAGACAAGTCCCTGGATCTCAATAAGTATGGGGCGGGTTCCTTCCATGCTGCAGGAAACGATGCATCCCGAAGCATCCATGGGCCTGCCGTCCAGCATGAATTCCGAAGGATTGGCGACCTCTGCCAGACCTTCATTTTTCATCTCAAAAACACCGATCTCATTGGTGGAACCGAAACGGTTCTTCACACCTCTTAAGATCCTGTAAGAGGCATGTCTGTCTCCTTCAAAGTACAGAACAGTGTCCACCATGTGTTCCAGGACTCTTGGTCCCGCTACCATTCCTTCTTTGGTAACATGACCGACGATAAAGATCGAAATATTCAACACCTTGGCAAGCTGCATCAGAACCTGGGTTGATTCCCTTACCTGGGAAACGGATCCCGGAGCGGATGAAACCTGCTCGTTATACATGGTCTGAATGGAATCTATCACACAAATCTCGGGCTTTGATGAACGTATCACTTCCGCAATGGCATCAAGAGATGTCTCGCAGTAGAGATCCATGTCACCGTCAAAAGTTCCGATCCTGTCAGCCCTCATCTTGATCTGGGATTTGGATTCCTCTCCCGATACATACAAAACCTTATGCCCGGCAGCGGACATATTCCTGCACACCTGAAGCAGTATGGTGGATTTTCCTATTCCGGGATCACCGCCGATAAGAGTCAGGGATCCCTGCATCACGCCACCGCCGAGGACTCTGTCCAGCTCTCCGATGCCGGAGCTTACTCTCGTTCCTTCGGTAAGCACCACATCCTTCAGCTTTGTCACATCGGCATTTAAAGCACCTGAAGATGTACCTTTTGCGGCATTTGCTATCCTGAAGGAAGCACTTGAAGAATCCCCTTTAACTACAGGTTCTTCAACAAAAGTATTCCACTCATGACAGCCGGGGCACTGCCCCAGCCACTTTGGAGATTCATATCCGCAGGATGTGCAGAAAAAAGTTGTGGTCTGCCTGGACTTAGCCATGTATCAAGCCTTCTTTACAACAACATTTGCAGCTCTCTCACCGGAAAGATCGATGGAAAGATTGAGTTTTCCGCCCAGTCCGGTCTTAACGGCACCGGTCTGCTTATCATCCTCCGTGATCTCATAAAGAGTATCATCCTGAAGTCCGAGAGTAATGGAAACGGGACCCTTGCCGCTTACAGTGAATTCAACTCCGTCCGCAGTCTCAATAAATCCCTTCACACTGGTTCCGGGAACAGATTCATATACCACCAGTCCGTTCTTCTCGAATCTGGTAATGTCAGCATAAGTCTTGACCTTGAGAAGATCTGCACCAAATGCAAAGTCCTCAACCTTGGTCTTTTCCTTGAGATGATAATCACCGAATGCAAGTTTTCCGCCATCTTCAGCGTAGAGAATTTCAGCCATGTTAGTTAACCTCCCTGATCATTTTTTAGCCGGCTTGTTTACTTTAAAGCTTACATCGTTTCCGGAATACGAGCATGTCACACTGTCTCCGGGTTTAACATTTTTCTTAAGGATCTCCTCTGCCAGGCGGTCCTCAACAACATTCTGTATTGCTCTCTTCAAAGGTCTTGCACCCATCTTCTTATCTGCATATTTGTCGATCAGATGCTTTTTAACCGAAGGTGCAAGCTTGAGTTCGATATCCATCTGCTCTTTGCATCTTGCGGCAAGCTGTGATGAGAGCAGATCCACGATATCCTTAAGGTCCTTGTCGGAAAGCTGTGAAAATACCACGATATCATCGATCCTGTTGATGAATTCGGGCTTGAACATTCTCTTGACCTCTTCCATCACACCGGACTTCATTCTGTCATAATCCGCTTTATCCCCACCGCTCGATGCACCGAATCCAAGATTCTTGGGATCAACGATCCTCTGGGCACCGGCATTGGAAGTCATGATGATTATGGTATTTTTGAATGAAACCTTCCTGCCCTTTGAATCCGTAAGATGTCCGTCATCAAGTACCTGTAGCAGGATATTGAACACATCGGGATGTGCTTTTTCAATCTCATCGAAGAGCACTACGGAATAAGGATTGTTCCTGATCTTATCCGTGAGCTGTCCCCCTTCGGAAAATCCTACATATCCCGGAGGTGAACCTATCATCTTGGATACGGTATGACTCTCCATGTATTCGGACATGTCGACTCTTATAAGTGCATTCTCAGAGCCGAACATCGCCTCTGCCAATGCCTTACTAAGCTCGGTCTTACCTACGCCTGTAGGTCCTAAGAATAAGAAAGAACCTATCGGGCGCTTGGGGTCCTGAAGTCCCACTCTGCCTCTTCTCATGGCCTTAGAAAGGGCTTCAACCGCCTCATTCTGGCCTATTACACGCTTATGTAAGATGCTTTCAAGCTTCATAAGCCTTGCGGACTCCTTCTCATTAAGCTTGGATACCGGAATCTTGGTCCACATAGCTACAACCGAAGCAATAGCATCTTCATTAACTATATACTGCTTCTTTGATGCGCTCTTAGCTTCCCTGGTACGCATCTTATTAAGCTTCTCAATAAGCTTATCTTCCTGTCTCTTAAGCTCAC
>JAEEQL010000091.1 GCA_016285265.1 Lachnospiraceae bacterium | reverse complement strand
GATACAGAGTCAGGGCGAATCTTCCGACAGCTCTGTCTTCGTCATAGATAAGATATGCATCCAGAGTAAAATATTTCGACAAGGGATGCTCTCCGGTTAAAAACTTCCTGATCGTATCGGGGCTTTCCATATTGTCCTTCCCCGTATAAAGCTTCTTCGCAAGATCAAGAAAATCTTTGATATATTTTTCTTCTTTACCTACTTTGATACATTCCATTTATTTTCTCCCAAGGATCTCTATCTTACCGGTACCTCCGTCCATTCTTATGAGGTCGCCGGTCCTTATGGTATCCGTAAGCTTCTCTACTCCGACGATCGAAGGCTTCTTCAGCTCTCTCGATATGATCGCAGTATGTGAAAGGAGGGATCCCTTTTCGGAAATGACTCCCTTTGCCGTTGCAAGAAGAAATACCCAGCCGGGATCGGTCATCACGGTTACGAGGATCTTATCCTTAACATCCTTCGCATCGGATATGTTCTTTATTACCAGCGCTTCTCCCTCGATTATTCCGCTCGAACAGGGAACTCCGCTCAGAACGTTTTCGTTTTCTTCCCTGCGGTATGAGTTGACGCTTCCGTGTCTTTTGTCGAATTCCTTCTCTTCGAATATAAGTCTCGAGTAGGGAGGGAGCTGAGCAAACAGTTTATAGCTTTCTTTTCTTTCCGAAACCGCTTTTTGCATCGGCACCGGATTCTTCGCCATATCGAATGCTTCATCCACGGTCAGCCAGAAGATATCATCGGGATCATCTATCAGTCCGCTTCCGGAGAAATGCCCGCCGAGCGCTGTGAAGATGGATCTTACCATTCCGTAGATGCGGCTTCTGTTGAGTCTCGATCTTTCCCTGCCAGCGATTCCTGCGGCACATCTTTTTCCGAGGAAAGCCGTTATGGGATCTGCTTTTTCCCTGACAGTGCTTTCGCCGTTTAAGTTCCGGTACATTTCTTCGAGACTCTTAAGATCTTTTCTGTATTCTTCGATCTTTTCGTCAAGAAGATATGGATGTGAACGGAACGTTTTGCTTTCGAGTTTCAGTTCCTCGAGATTTCTGTCACCGTATACTCTGATATATTCTTTCTTTTTTTCTTCAAGCTCTTCATGCGAATACTCCCCATATCTGTAAGCAAGCTCGATCAGTGCCTTTATCGGTTTCATGCTCTCGATATTGGTTATGCCGGAAATGTAACGGTTTATATATGCATCATCCGCATTCTTCTTCCTAAGCCTGTGCTTTACAAGTCCCGTATAGACAAAGGAGTATGTGTCGTTTAACAAAGTGACATCCCATACATCGAGAAGCTTTTCCTTGATCTCGTTATACAGTCCGATCAGTTCATCCGGACTGCTTTCACTGCTGAAATGTGCATGGAAGTATTCATTGGTCGATGCGAATATTTCCTCAAGCTTTTTCATATGACGGGGAACGCTCATGATCTCATAAAAAGAATTCAGATAAGTCATGAAGCGGATGTGAGCGGGAATCTCCACACTCTTTTCGTCATACGATCTGTTCTTTACTCCGAGCATCTCCTGCCAGACGGGGATTATCTTCTTGTTGAAAGGAAGGAATTTAAGAACGGTGTACCAGTTGCTTATCTTGTAATAGACTCTTCCGTTTGCATGACCGACCATATTCTTAAAGACGTCTTCATGCCTGCTCAGTTCCCTGTCATTTTTGAGAACCCTGCGGCTGACTCCCCTGAACACGCCGCTGTAGACGATATCCACAAATGATATCGTAAGAGGAAGCGAAAGACCGGGATAGCTTTCGACTATGTTGCTGTTGTCAAGGATAAGAGGTGATTCACCTTTAAGCGTGGTGATCGGTCTTGCCTGGAGAACGAATGCTTTTCCGTCCTTAAAAGCAAATTCTATATCGATCCTTTCACCGAGCTTTTCCTCTACCTTTGATGCGATGCCGATAAGTTCTTCTATCTCGGTATTTGATAGAATATCTTCTTTTCCTTCGTAATAATATAATCCGTCGGTGCGGTTGTAATAATATGTGGTCGTATCACTGCTGCCGGATACAACGCCTTCTCCGAGTCCCCTCGATACCGCAATGACACTTTCGTTCAAAAGTCCCTGGGGATTGGCGGTAAACAAAACTCCGGCCTTATCGGCATCAACCATCTCCTGGATGATGACATTCATCTGCAGGTCATCCGGAGAAGTTCCCTCCTGCTGCAGATATTTTTCAACCGTTTCGGACCTTACGGATTCCATGCACTCAAGAACTTTTGAGGTAACGTCATCGGGCTTTACGTTGAGATACGTATCAAACTGTCCGGCAAAGCTTTTGTCTTTACCGTCCTCGAGATTGCATGAGCTTCTTACCGCGTAGAGACAGTCTTTCTTCTTACAGTAAGCCGATACCTTATCTTCCCATCCGGGCTTTATATCCTCCGGACGCACGAGCATAAAGCCGGGAACATTAATTCCCGAACTCTTTAAGAGTGCCAGGTTTTCAGCCTTGCTTCCGTACATCCTAGATTCTTCCTACGAGCAGGAACACAACAACCGTGAGCAGCATGGTCGATTCCTGCAGATAAGTATATCTTTCTACTTTATCAACGATCTTAAACTTATTCGGATCCTTCATATACTTTACGAACTGCACGGTCATCCATGTTACCAGGATGACAAGGATCGCGATGGAGATCTTGTTGAGTCTGAACACAAGAATGATGTTTGTGATGATATCGACTATGGTCAGTATCATTACAAAGCGTGTAGCCTTTTTATATCCGAAGAGCTTTGAATAAGTCGTGTAATCATTCTCATCCTTCGGTGCTTTTATCTTACGGGACACTTCCCAGATAAGTGCGGGGAAATAAAGAGTCCAGAGAGTCATTACCGTTGTGATGGTGAAGGGACGAAGTCCGTATTTGATAACGGTAAAGGAAATGATATACAGATTGACGAACATCTGGACCGGATTGTGAGTCACAAGAGCGAGGGGAAGCGAGGGCTGTATCTTCGCTTTCTGGAAGAACCACTTGCTCATGAGATATCCGTACGCATAGAGAATGCAGAAGAATATGATGTTGTTCATAAAGATGATGTTCAGAACAACGGCTATGGCTTCAACTATGGAGCACAGTATTATGATGTCCTTCTTGTAGACCGCTCCCCTTGCAAGAGGCCTGTCCGGGAAAAGGATCTTGTCGGTTTCGTAATCCTTCAGGTCATCGGCGATCCTGAGCCAGAGCAGAAATGCAAAGACGGTATATGCACCCACAAATTCCTGGATGCCGATATTGAAAGAAGTAACTCCTTCGTTGAGGAGAATGATGAAATGTATCTCAAGGAAAACTATCAGTCCGAGAATCAGTCTCGCTAAAAGCGGATAACGTTCCTTCAGATAGATATGCAGTCTTTTCAGCATGCCGTTCCCACTCCTTCCCCGAATTTGACTTTGGTCTCGATATGATCCTTACTCTGCGTAAGGATATCCTCATCGATCCTTACGGAATCTTTTTCGAATATCTCAATTATGGTAGATCCGCCGGGTTCGAAATATCCCTTTTCCTCGCCCTTGGAAAAATCCCTGATGTCGTGGTTTACGATCTTTCCGATCAGCATCGCACCGACTTCGATATGTATCACTTTCCCGAAATTCTCGGTTGACAGAAAGCTTACGACGCGGTGGTTTTCTTTATAGATCTTATGATCCTTCGATACGGGGCTGACCGTGTGGAATTTACCTTTGATCGTTTTCTGCGAGAGGATCTTTCCGTTATCCGGAAAACAGTACCTGTGAAAATCATCGACGCATAATCTGTAAACAAGACAGAGTCCGCCGGAATATCCTGATAATCCTTCATCTCCGGAAAGAAGCTCCGGAAGCGAATATGTTCTTCCTTTTACTTCAATACGCAGGTCGTCTTCTATATTGTAGACAAGAAGCTTTGAGTCCGCGGGTGATATGAGTCTTTTCGGATCGGAGTCGACCGTCCTTGCCCCGGGGCGGAGCTTTCTTGAAAAGAAATCATTGAACGATGTGTATTCCCTGTTCTCATACTCTTCCATATTAATGTTGTACGAAGAAATAAAACCGGGGATCCTCTTTACACTGCGCTTCCCGGAATTGATGCGTCCGTAAAGACGGGAAATGCAGGGAGAGACAGCGAGTCTGAGGAGAACTCTTCCGAAGAAATTTCCGTACAGGAAATTCAGCGCACCCTGACCGTACTGGGCGATCTCCTCATATTCTGTTGTCCGTCTGTCATAAATCTTCATAAGATCAAAGCGCACTCACGATATAGTAGATGATGTACAGGATCGCAAAAAACGAAACGATCGCATAGGCAATTCCCTTGGGCTTTGCAACCCTGACCTTTAGCACTTCAAGGAATGCAACTATCAGCATGCATATGGGAAGGGAATAATATGTGGGAACGATGTTTTCCGCAAGTGCCGCGATGGGATAGAAGATCGGAAAGATCAATGCGGTATATGTAACGGGCAGTCCCATATAATACTTTACGGGTCCCTCACTTTCCGCGGTGGTCACATTGAAATATCCGAGTCTTGCGATCCCCGCCACCGCAAAGAGCAGATAAATGACAAGGTGCGCAATATTCAGATATCCGAGTCTGCAGAATATGATAATGGGAAATACTACAAAGCTTATGACATCCGCAAGCGAATCAAGCTCTATTCCGAATGCTTTTTCTTCCTCGGTTCTCTTGATCTTCCTTGCCACAGCTCCGTCAAACACATCGCAGATCCCCGCGATTATGAAACAGACGAAAACAAAATTGACATGTACCTGCTTTGCCGCAAGATACATTCCGAGTACCGAGATCTCAAGTCCCAGATATGTAAGTATCACTGAAGGATTCCAAAAACCAACTATCTTTTTCATAACCTATCTCCGATCATTCCTTTATTGTTACCGTTCCGGTGCTTCCGTCGATCGTGACGATCTGTCCGTCACGTATCTTGGACATCGCATCCTTGCAGGCAACTATCGCGGGTATTCCGTATTCCCTCGATACGATCGCCGCGTGGCAGAGTATTCCGCCGTATTCCGTTACGATTCCGGAAAGGATAGCAAACTTAGGTGTCCATCCGGTATCGGTAAATCTCGTAACAAGGATATCGCCTTCCTGCAGGCGGTCGATCTGTGTGAAATCTTCAATGACTCTTGCGATACCGGTGACGGTTCCGTTGTTGGCTCCCAGTCCCTTTATTCCGGGTCCGTCCTCTATCTTCTTTCCCGAGGATATCGCGGTTCCGATCTCGTTTTCGCTTATATAATTTCTGTAAGCGTTGTAGTAGTATTTATTCTTCCGAATCTTTTCGCGAAGGACTTCTTTACCTGCTTTTCCGTCGATGTGATCCCAGAGATCACCGACCTTGAGAAACCAGACATCCTCCGCATTCTCGAGAATGCCTTTTTCGACCAGATGCTTTGCATACTCCATCGTGTAGATCCTGAGCATGTAGTAGAACCTGGTGGAAACATCCCTGAACTCTTCTCTCCACCAGAGCATCTGTCTCATTCCGGTGACTTTTTTCTTTATCTTGTTAAATGTTCTTTCGGATACCTTCTTCCTGATCTTGCGAAGGACATCCATATACATCTTATGCCCGTTTTCTTTGTCCTCGAGAGGAGAATACGAATCCTCTAAAGCGACCATATCCTTTACCATCGCGATCATGACTTCGGGTTCTTCATAATAGCAGGGATAAGTAATATCAAGTTCCTTGTCGGAATGATATCCGTACTTTTCAATGATGATCTTCACTTCCGGGATGTGATACTTTGCATCTTTAAGCGATGCAGCGATCGTTTCCGCGGGAGTATCCGACCAGTAGTGATATGCACCGTTTTCTTTTCTGATAAGCCTGGAAGCATCCCACATCTCATAGAAAGGAAGAAGGTGTGAGATGTTGTCTATGTTTCCGAGAAGTGACAGATATTCGCTTTCCGATACATACTTAAGAAGGCTGTCCTTGTAGAGGGACTGATGGATCGTGTTGATGAATATCTGCCAGAAATATGTGGTCTCACTTCGAAGATATGTTTTCTTCGTGATATTGTAGAAGCTCTTCTCGATATCCTTTATCTCGTGCCTGTCATACTTTTCCTTATAATCAAAGTACAGTGCAAGGAGTTCGTCCTTGTAGCGCTGTGCATTCTTTTTTCTGTTCTTTAAGATCCTGCTCTGGTTGATGACGATCCTGATCATCCTGGATACGGATGAAGGAGTGATCTTAGTTACTTCTCCGTCACCCTCGTAATTTCCGACGATGCCGTATTCGCTGTCGAATTCCCTTTCCTTGTATCCGATGACCTGGCTCATAGCCTTCTTTACAGCGGACATATTCCAGTAGGGACGTCCGTAGAACATCTCCCCGAGCTTGGAGGGAAGCTCTTCATCCTTAAGGATCTCGGATCTTACGATAAAATTGCGGAGCGAGAATTCCCAGATGTATTCGTAAAGGCTCCACATATAAGGCGTGCAGACAGTGGCTGATACTCCACCGTCCTTAAAATCCGCCGTCGTCCACATGTCGGAGATGCCGTTGTATTTTACGCTCGTGATCTTTCTTGCCTGGAGGATGTAGAGCTTTTCGTCCCTGATCGCAAATTCGATGTCGCAGGGGTATCCGAAGAACTGCTGGATCTGAGCGAATACTTCCGCATAATTCTTTACCGCATCTTCGGAAAGAAGAGCATTTCCGGCGTTACGCTGTACTTCCTTTCCGTCAAACCAGTCGTAATAGTATTGCTCGGGCTTGGTCTTGCCGCTTACGATATTCTCGCCGAGTCCCTGTGATACCTCTATGAGCATCACCTTATCGTTTCCGCTTATGGGATCAATCGTAAAGCAGATACCGCTGTTGTCCGCATCGACCATTTCCTGGATGACAACCGACATCTTCATGGAAAGAGGATCGATATTTCTGTTGGCGATATACTGAAGACTTACCTTTCCGAACATCGACCTGTAGCAGGCGATGATGTTTTTCTCAAGTTCGCTCTTTGCTACATTTAAGAATGTCTCATACTGTCCGGCAAAGGAATACTCATCAAGATCTTCCTTATTACCGCTGCTTCTTACGGCGTAGAGGCACCCGTCCTTTGCTACCGCATTTATCTCCGAAAGGATATCTTCGGGGATGAGAACGTCATCGAAGAACTTTTGGATCTTACCGGAAACCTCATCGACGGTTGCGGATGTAAGTCCCGAAAGAATATCACGGATCTTTCCCTCAAGTCCGTTCTTACTTACGACCTCATCATAAGTATCGCTGTCAAGAATAAAACCGCCCGGAATATCGAAGCCCTGCTTCTTCATCTGAAGCAGGAATTTGCCTTTGTTTCCGAGCTTTTCTTCTCTGAGTTCTTCTTTTTCAAGTTTGATTATCACGTGTCGTCCTCTCGATCTTTATAACGGAATGATTAAAGGCACCTTATCAGAAAGGATTTTTTCTGAGCTTTGCAAGATACAGAAGTACATTAAGGATTATATGTGTAAACGCTCCGACAAGAACATAGAGCAGATACAGAAGGATTCCGAGATCGTAAAAGATCCACACGACAAGAGCACATCCGAAGACCGAATCCGCCTGGTCGAGGAAGACAAAGAACCACTTCCAAAACCCGGAGGTCGTTTTTCCGGGTGTGATATCAAGCCTTCTTTTCAGGAAAGAGTTGGGGAGCTCAAAAAGAGCATATCCCAGTCCGATAAGGAGACCGATCAGCACGTTATAGATAAATGTATTTTCGTGATTGATATAAAAGAAATTCAGATGATCGATCGAGGCCGCGCTGCTTACACAGCCCCAGACGATCGAAAAGAATGTATTTAATACAAGATAACCGATAAAACCCTTCCAGGTTTTGTTATCACCGAAGATCCTCTTTCCGTCGGAAAGACATTTACCGAAATCCATCGGTTTTTTGAGTGGCTTAAGAATACCTGTCTTGCACCATATCATGTTAAAAATGCCTGATAATATGGCGGGAAACAGTGTTACATACATCATTAAGATGGTCTTGAGCATTGTCGGTATACCTTGGTCCGTTTGATACTAAAATAAGGAAATAAAACAATCCTTATGATTATACCATTTTTGGCCTCGCCATGCCGCAATTTGTGCAGAATTTTCCTGTATTTTCCTGTCCACACTCACATTTCCAGGATCCGGATGTTCCGGCACTGCCTGCGGTATTATCCGTTTTCGGCATTCCCATGCCCATAAAGCCGGTTCCGAGCATTCCCATCCCCATAAATGAGGCGGTTCCGGGAGCATATATGTCATACGAAGATTCCTTTTCTTCAAGGAGATTTCCGGTTTCGGTGCACTCTTTAATGAGCTCACGGACCTTTCGTATCGCATCCTGCTGTAATATCCAGCAGGATGAACAATCGAGCGTTCTTTCGGTGAGCACATTACCATCAGCAAATGTGAAACTGATGTGGGAACTTGAGGAATAATCCGTCATAGCATACGGGAACGGTATCTTCTCAATCTGGGCCATCTCCGCAAGTCTGTTTTCTTTTACGAAGGTACGGAGCTTTTCCGCTGCACCTGCTCCTGCAAGATACTTTTCGTACTTTTCCTTGCCGTCTCTGTGATCGTTCGACTCAATGATGACGCTTCCGTCATCCTGCCAGGTAACGGTCTCGTTACCCGAAGTTCCGCTGCCCATCTGCATGCCGTGACTCGAATAGCTTGAATATATCTTCACTAACGGGCCATGTTCTTCTGGCACAAGGTCGCTTAATTTCGGCTGCTTTTTCGGATCGTCAAATGCGTATTCTCCCATATTCCCTCCCTCATTTAAGGTTTTCTGGTCAGATAAAGGATATATGTATCATTAAACACGACTTTGTTTCCAAACTCAAGCACCGCTTCCCTAAGTCCCTCGAAGAATTTGGTCTTGTAGGGCTCGGGAATGACCATATGATCGGAATGGGTTCCGCAGTACATTACATATTCATCCGCGGTAAACTCACGTCTCCCGTAGAAGTCGCGTCTTTCGAAGTCCACATAACCGTAATCCGTCGCATGAAGATAATCGAAGGGATCCTTCATGTCCTTATATTCCTTTTCGGGCTTATAGTACTCACCGTACACACCCTGGATCCTGTCATAAAGCGCTTCGTTTGGAGTCTTGTAATCCCCATTGAGAAGCATCATCGCCAGAACCCCGCCGGGTTTAAGGAGTTCGAAGGTCTTGGGAAAAGCAACTCTTTCCGGGATCCACTGTATCGTTGCCGCGGAATAGATCATATCGAATCTCTGATCTCCGAAATCATGCGTGATGAAGTCATCGTTAACGATGTGGAAGTTCTCATAGGAACCGAATTTCTCCTTCATCTTTGCATAGAGATGTTCTCCGAGCTCGATGGCATTGTAATCGCATCCTGTTTTAAGTATAGGTTCGGTTGCCTGTCCGGTTCCGGGTCCGAGCTCCAGCACTTTCTTTCTCGGTCCGATATCCGCATACTTTATCAGATCCGCAAAAAGTTCCGGGCTGTACCTCGGTCTGTACTTGTCGAACTGCTCGGGTATTGTGTCGAATACCTTTCTGAATTCCATCACATCGCCTCCTTCCGTTCATCACGCATCATTTGTCATTGGGACATCTTAATAGATGTTGTTCCTGTCGTTGAATTTCTTTCGTTCCTTGGACCACTTCGAGATCTCTTTTTTCAGTGCATAGTTCCTTGTGTTTTCTGCGCCGAGATTTTTGTAAAGCATATACCTTTCTTTTGAAAGTTCTCCGCTTTCTATCGCGGCCTTTATTGCACAGCCGGGTTCGGTATCGTGCCTGCAGTTACTGAACCTGCAGAGACTTTCGAGTTCGATGATATCGGAAAATGTATCGTCAATGCCTTCCTGCATATTCGCCATTCCGATCTCACGCATTCCCGGGGTATCGATGACCGACACTCCGTTCCCGATATCGATCAGCTGCCTGTGAGTGGTGGTGTGTCTTCCCGTTGAATCGGATTCCCTTATCTCTGAAGTCTTCATTACCTCTTTGCCTGTGATCGCATTGATGAGAGTCGACTTTCCGGCACCGGAAGATCCCATAAGGCAGATCGTTGTTCCGGGTTCAAAGTATTCCTTCAGCTCATCAAGTCCGATCCCATATATCGCAGAGATTGCATGAACCCTTATCTTATCGGATATGCTTTCGACTTCGCGTATATACCTTCCGGTATTGTTGCATAGGTCGCACTTGGTAAGTATCGCAACGGGTACCGCCCCGCCCTGTATAGCCACACTAGCGTATCTTGCAATACGGTTGTAGCTGTAATCTTCATTGAGCGATGTGACTATGAATACATAATCGACATTTGCGACCATGTACTGCATCACACCGGTCTTGGCCTGGTCCGGTCTTTGAAGAATATTCTTCCTTTCGCATACCGACTGTATCACCGCGGTATCTTCCGACTCGGGTACAAATTCTACATAGTCTCCGACAACGGGAAAGCTTTCGGCATCTTCCGTATAGAACCTGCCCCTTAATGTTGCAAGAAACTCCCTGCCGTCACT
>JAEEQL010000090.1 GCA_016285265.1 Lachnospiraceae bacterium | reverse complement strand
TTCGCGTGCGGCGGTCGCCGTGACGGTCAGTGTGTAGTGTCCGTCGCTTGCATCCCTGGATACATGTGCGGTAACCGAAGAATCGGGAATGCTGTCGAAACCGTATGTAGTGGGAATGATGTCTCCCTCATTATTACCTAATGGAATAAATGCATCGAGGTCGATGCAGGATTTTTTTCCGCCGGACGATTCGTTCAGGATGAGTTCCTCGATACGCGAAGACAGAGATGTGGCAAGCTCACAAGCCTGTCCCTGACTCTTTACCGAACCTGCTTTGGATAAAAGAAGAGAACTGATCACAGTGAGGGTGATCGCGATTCCGATGATGATGACACAGAATGCCGATACCAATACCAGACTGGCACCTCTGTTAGATTTAAAAAGTGATACTCTTTCCCTCATAAGTTCCCCTGACGCAAAAGCCATACTTTTACAGTATATATCGGCTTTTGAACCCCTATATTTTACCATAAATGCACACATTTGGCGTATTTTTTACATTATTTAAGAAGAATTATTTTTATAGGCAGATAATAACTAACTGTCAATAAAAGGCTCAAACGCTAAAATTCGGGCAGTTTCGGGAAATTATGAAAAAAAGATTGACAACTTACATTTGATAAAATATAATAGGGCACAAGATAAGCAAATCACTTTTTTTGAAAGGAGAATGATATGGGTTTTTACGATCTTAGCGTCACATCGGCTGCAGGCGAAGATATATCAATGAAGGATTATGAGGGAAAGGTTGTCCTTATCGTCAACACCGCAACAGGCTGCGGTTTCACTCCTCATTACAAGGATATCGAGGAAATGTATGAGAAGTATCATGACAGGGGATTTGAGGTGATCGATGTTCCCTGCAACCAGTTTGCGGGACAGACTCCCGGCACCGACGAGGAGATCCATGAGTTCTGCCAACTGAAATACAAAACGCAGTTCCCCCAGATGAAGAAATCCGATGTCAACGGAGAGAATGCGATCCCTCTGTTCAAATATCTGAAGGAGCAGAAGGGGTTTGAAGGATTCGGCAAAGGTCCTGCGGCTCTTGCAATGAGCGCAATGCTTTCCAAGACCGATAAGGATTACAGGAATAATCCCGATATCAAGTGGAACTTCACCAAATTTGTGGTCGATCGCAGCGGAAATGTTGTGGCAAGATTTGAACCTACGGAAAAAATGAGTAAAATAGATAAGTGTGTTGAAGAACTTATTTAGTATTTAGGAGGATTTGCAAGTGGCACAGGAATTCGAACAGCTTCTTTTGAAAAACCAGTTATGCTTTCCTTTGTATGCGTGCGGCAGAAAGATTGTTGCATCATATACCCCTTATCTGAAACCGCTCGGGCTTACTTATACGCAGTATGTGGTTTTCATGGTGCTCTGGGAAAAGGAAAGCGTGAACGTCGGACAGCTTGGAAGTATTCTGCATCTTGATGCGGGAACGCTCACACCGCTTCTCAAGCATCTCGAAAAGGACGGCTATATCACCAGAGCCCGTTCAAAAGAAGACGAGCGCGTGACCCTTATAAGCATTACCGCTAAGGGAAATGCTCTTAAGGAAAAGTGCAAGGATATTCCCGGAAAACTCGCATCCGAAGGTTCATCACTGACGCCGAAGGAAGCTGAGGAGCTTTACAGGCTTCTGTATAAATACTTAAGTGAATGATCGTGTTTATTGATCGGATATCAGGCGGGACCCGCAAAGGGTCCCGCTTTTATGCTGCGTGAAAAACCCGGAGCGGGTGAACACCGGAACCGTCCCCGTGTTCACCTCAATTAAGAAACGGTTAAGAAACTGACAAGGTACTGCTCAAGACTTGTTAATGATCTGCGGATTATATTGGTATCATCAAAGGAAACAAAAACGGAGGAACGAAATGGATAAAAAGATCATTCTGCAGGCTAAGGAACTTTCAAAGACATTCTCCAATGAGTCTGTACAGCAGCACGTACTTAAGAATCTTAATCTGAAGATATACAAAGGTGATTTCACCGTGATAATGGGTAACTCCGGATCCGGCAAGAGCACGCTTATGTATTCGCTTTCCGGAATGGACAGGCCTTCACTCGGATCGGTCCTTTATTATCTGGACGGATCGGATGAGCCCGTGGATATCTCGAAATACGGCAATGACAAGCTGGCTCTTTTCAGAAGGGATCATGCAGGATTTGTTTTTCAGCAGAATTACCTCAATGACAGCATGAGTGCTCTCGATAATGTAATGATAAGCGGTCTTCTTAAAAACAAAAGCAGGAAGGAAGTTGCATTAAGGGCAGGAGAACTTCTTAAGAGAGTGGAGATCTCCGAGGCTGATTCGAGGAAGTTTCCGGCGCAGTTATCGGGAGGCCAGCAGCAGAGAGTTGCTGTTGTGAGGGGAGTCATCAACGATCCCGAGATCCTGTTTGCCGACGAACCTACCGGAGCACTCAATTCGCAGAACACTGTCAATGTACTCGATATCCTCAGCGAGCTGAACGGGTCCGGACAGAGCATAGTAATGGTGACACATACCATCAAGGCTGCGGAACGCGGTAACAGAGTCATTTATCTGGCTGACGGAGTCATTTCCGATGAGTGCGATCTCGGAGAGTATGCCGGAGATTACAGGGATGAATCCAATCCGGAACGTGACAGGGCACTGGAAAGACACAGAAAGCTTAAGGATTTCCTTCAGGAGATGGGGTGGTAAAATGTACAGATTATTCATGATAGCAAGGAACAACATCAAGAGACAAAAGGGCGACATGATCACCTTCATGATCCTCACCTTCCTGTCCGCATTCCTTATATTCGACTGCGCATCGGCCCTTCTCGGTATGGGGAAGGTGGTTGATGACAGGTTCGAATCCGTGCACGGAGCGCATGTGGTACTGTATTCCACGGATATGGCGATGGATGAAAAAGCCGCTGAGGATGCGTTCAGGGAAAATGAGCATATATCGGAATATGAGAAAACTCCGTGCGTCATTGCCATGGCCGAGCACCGCTTGAAAGGAACGGAAGAATTCGGACAGTATCAGTTCCTGATCGAAAGATACGGAGAATCCAAGGAGCAGATGAACATCGATATGCCTGTGGATTCCTTCGGAAAAGACGACATACTGCTTCCTCTTTTCCTGAAGGGCAGGTATCCCCTCGGCTCATGCATGCAGATCAAAATGGATGATGATATCTATGATCTTAATGTTGCGGGATTTATAGAGGATCCGTATTTCAGCAGTTCCATCAATATAACCGTATATTCCGTTGTGGTATCCGGAGAGATGATGGATGAATTTGCAGATGCCCATCCCACGGTAGCGATCAGGGGATATGTCCACAAGGGAAGAACGGACGATCCCTCATACAGCTCCAATGATCTCGAAGGTGAGATATCGGCTTCTTATAAAGCATCTCTTGAAGAAGCAAAGTCCGAAGAGCCCGGTATCGCTGTGCCCGAGCCGCTACTCATCAACTGGGAGATGATGCGCGGAGGCGCACAGTTCATGCCCGTGGTGTTTATGGCGGTGATACTTGTTTTTGCGGTCATCATTCTTGTCATATCGCTGGTTGTCATATCCTTCAGCATCAGAAACTTCATAACAAGAAGCATGAAAAATACCGGCATACTTGAAGCGTGCGGTTATACCGTGACCGAACTCAGGTTGTCCCTTGCGCTGCAGATAATGTTTGTCACATTCTTCGGATCGTTATCCGGGATCATCGCGGCAATGGCTTCATTTCATTACTTTGGGATCGTCATCACCATGATCCTCGGACTGACATGGACCTGCGGCATCAATTACTTCCTTGGTATCTGTGTCATATTTGTACTTCTTCTTTTGTCTGCCGCACTCTCCGGAATGCTCAGCTCGTCACTTAAGACGATATCTGTACTGGATGCACTCAGAGGAGGCATTACGGCACATAACTTTAAGCGGAATTTCTTCTCCTTTGAAAAAACTCCGCTGCCCATACCTCTTGTGATGTCGCTTAAGGACTGCTTCGGAAATGCGGGCAGAAACCTTCTTATAGTTTTTATTTCCGCCGTCCTGATGATTGCCGCTCTTGCGGGCTTTGGGATATTGGAGAATTTCGGTAAGGATACCGGCAGCCTTATAAGGTTTATGGGTATGGATATTGCAACCGCAAGGATCGACGGCGAAGACGGACTTACGGATGACATAGCCTCATTAAACGGAGTGAGCAAGGTTGTAAAGTGTTCCGATTTCGAACCTGTGATCTCATTCGGAGGTGTTTCGACGGGAGTTCATGTCAATGTCGTTGATAACGTAAGTAATGTGGAGAATCTTAATCTGATCGAAGGCAGGGTGATAGAAAACACCAATGAGGTCATGCTTACAAACGGTGTCATGGAAGACCTCGGGCTGAAAGTCGGTGATGTGGTTACGATCGAATACGCAGGAAACAGCGCGGAGTATCTTGTCTGCGGAAGCCATCAGAGGATCGATCGCATGGGCAGAAGTGCTTATATGACTTTTGACGGGGCATCAAGGATCCGTTCCGGTGAATATCCTGTCTACTATCATGTAAATGCTTCGGAAGGTGTGACCTATGACGATATCGAATCCGAAGCAAGGACCCTTGCCGAAGAAAAAGGGATCTCTCTTTCATATCAGGACCTGGATAAGATAATGAAGGATACCGCCGGCACGCTGGCACTTGCCATGAAGCTTCTGTGCATACTCATCACCATGATCACCGTATTCATAGTGGTGTTCGTCGAATCACTTGTCATCCGCGCCAAGATGGCGAGAGAGTGGAAGGACCTTGGCATAAGCAACGCTCTCGGAAGAAGCAGCAAAGAGCTGATAGTACAGATCATGCTTTCAAATATCCCTGCAATAGCACTGGGGGGACTGATCGGGATCCTGTTTTCCGGAAACGTGACGAGGAGCGTGACCAGGATGGCATTTTCAATCTTTTCCATCAGGAAGGTTGATATCACCATTCCCGTTATTTGGACACTTATCTGCTTTGTAGGAATGATACTTGTTGCAGCCTTTTCTTCAGCCCTTGCGGGATTAAAAGTAAGACATCTTCACCCCGTGGAAATGATCACGGAAGACTGATGCTCTCGCGATAGATGTCAGTTTTCACCGACTTCCCGTTATGATAAACTTATATGGATCGTAAAGAAGATCGGGGAGCATATATGCATTACAATTGTCTTATAGTTGACGATGAGAAGGAACTGGCAAGAATGACGGCGGAATACTTCGAAATGTTCGAGGTAAAGACCTGCTTTGTCACATCTGCCGATGAATGCTACGGATTCCTTGAATCGAACAGCACGGATCTGATCCTCCTGGATATTAACCTGGGGGACGGATCCGGTTTTGATGTCTGCAAGAAGATCCGCGAAAAATACAGACTGCCCATATTGTTCATAAGTGCAAGGCAGAGTGATGATGACATACTCATCGCCCTCAGCATAGGCGGTGACGATTATATCAAAAAGCCCTACAGCCTTTCCGTGCTGCTTGCCAAGGTTAAGGTTACACTTAAAAGGATCTCAGAATCGGGGGCGGCCGTACAGACGGACGTTAGTTCTGCTTCTGCGGATGAGGCCTTATCACTTGATCCATCCACCATGTCCGCGGTCCTTAAGGGAGAACGTATACCGCTTAAAGCCAGGGAATATGCGCTTCTCGAAGCACTCTACAATCATAAGAATACGATAGTATCCAAGGACAGGCTTTTTGAAGAGGTCTGGGGAGACGGATACTACAGTGACGGAACTCTGAATGTGCATATCCGGAAGCTCAGAGAGAAGATCGAAAAAGATCCGAATTCTCCTGCGTTCATCAAGACCGTCTGGGGAACGGGATACATTCTTGAAATATGAAACACTTAAAGGGACTGTTTATCATTCATACGGTTTTTATGCTGGCTGTTTTGCTCGTGCTCATTTACCTGTTTGGAAAAATGGGCTCCGGTGATGTCATAGTGGGCTCATACAGTGACGATGAACTGGCAGTGTATAAGCGTATCTGGGAAGATCTGATGCTTTCCCGTGAAGCGGATAATGATCGGATCTTTGCCATTCTGATCGCTTTCTGGTCCGTGCTTGCGGCATCCGGATATATCCTGCTGACGCTTATTTATTTCAGACTTATCCGTCCTGCTCAGGACATGCAGAGATTTTCTTCGGAGATAGCGGGCGGTAACCTCGATATTCCGCTGCCTGTCCGAAGGAACAATCTGTTCGGTTCATTTACCGAAAGCTTCGACATGATGAGGGAGCAGCTGAGGGTTTCAAGAGACCGTGAGATAAAAGCCAGAAAGGCAAACCGTGACCTTGTGGCGGAGCTCAGTCACGATCTTAAGACTCCTGTGGCAACCATTCAGGCAGGATGCGAAGTGCTTGATGCACAGTTACTGAGAAAGAAAAGCTCGCTCGTAGAAAGCGGTCCGGTCACGCTGTCTTCGGGTGAACTGGATTCCATGATAGAGAAGGTTTCGATGCTTTCCGATAAAGCCTCCACCATAAACAGTCTTGTGGAGAATGTGTTCCGTGCCACACTGGATGATATGGAAGAGATCCGTATCGAAACCTCCGAGTATGATTCGAAGGTTCTGCTGGATCATATAAAGAGTCTGCAGGAATACGGCAACATCATACTGGAGAATGACATTCCCGAATGTCTTGTGTGCATAGACAAGCTCAGGATGAAACAGGTCATCGACAATGTGGTGGGTAATTCCAGGAAATATGCCGGAACCGACATACGTGTCAGCTTTGGAATGGAAGAGATCTCCGACATTTCCGGAAAGAAGATGCGTTTTCTTTTTATCAGGATAGCGGACAGCGGACCGGGAGTAAAACCCGAGGAACTTCCTCTTGTAAGTGAGAAGTATTACCGCGGTAAGAACACTTCCGAAAAGCAGGGATACGGCCTCGGCCTTTATCTTGTAAGGACCTACATGGAAAGACAGGGCGGAGGATATGAATGTTATAACGAAGGCGGTTTTGTCGTAAAGCTTCTCGTCAGGGTGGCGGGATAAATTCAGGAGGATATGAAATGTACAGGCCTAAGATTGCCCCTATGGGATGGAACAGCTGGGATTGTTACGGAGCGGCGGTAACGGAAAAGGAAGTAAGACAGAATGCGGAATTCATGGCGTCTCATCTGAAGCAGTACGGATGGGAATACGTGGTTGTTGATATACAGTGGTATGAGCCCGGAGCCACGACTCATGAGTACAGACCTTTTGCCGACCTGTGCATGGATGAATACGGAAGACTTCTTCCCGCACCGAACAGATTTCCCTCTGCGGAAGGCGGTAAGGGCTTTGCGCCTCTTGCGGAATATGTCCATTCCCTCGGACTTAAGTTCGGCATACATATTATGAGAGGAATTCCCCGTCAGGCTGTACACAGAGATCTTCCCGTGCTCGGAACGGATAAGACCGCAAGGGATGCGGCAAGATTCAACAGCATCTGCATGTGGAATCCGGATATGTACGGAGCAAAGTCCGATGAGACCGGAAGGGCATATTATGATTCCATATTTAAGCTTTATGCCGAGTGGGGTGTCGACTTCATAAAGTGCGACGACATCTGCAGGGAGCTTCCTCATGAGGAAGAGGAAATGAAGATGCTCTCTGAGGCTCTTAATTCATGCGGCAGGGAGATGGTGCTCTCGCTTTCCCCCGGCCCCGCACTTACGGAAAAAGCGGAAGTCTACAAACAGCTTGCAAATATGTGGCGTATAACGGATGACTTCTGGGATGACTGGAAGCTTCTGTATGCCATGTTTGAACGTGCTGAAAAATGGAGCATACATGCCGGTGCGGGTCACTACCCCGATGCGGATATGCTTCCCATCGGACCGATCAAGCAGGACTATGACACGAATAACAAAACCGCATTTACTGAAGATGAACAGATAACCATGATGACCCTCTGGTGCATCATGCGTTCTCCGCTTATGATAGGCGGAGAGATGACACGCTTCGACGACTTTACGATGAAGCTGATCACCAACGATCAGGTTCTCAGGATGCACAGAAATTCGAGAAATGCCCGTCAGATCTTCAGAAGAGATATAGCGGGCAGAGAATTCGCTTTATGGATGGCGGATGATTCCGAAGGCGGAAAGTATATTGCCGTATTTAACCTGTCGGATGAGGACGCAAGCCTTGAATTTGGTATGGAAGAGCTTGAAGAAGTCACGGAAAATGCGGCGGCGGTCGAGCTTTGGAGCGGCAAAGCATATACATTCGGAAGTACTGTTAAGGTTGATCTGTCCGCCCACGGATCGAAGGTTTTCCGTATCTGATACGGATAATTGCTTACGGAATAATGAAAAAGGCCGGTAACCTTTCGGTTGCCGGCCTTTTGATCAGCATATCTTTACGCTTGCTATATATTCCGCATCATTCGGGATATTAAATCCGGGGTCGCTTACGGTGACCTCCGCACGCTTTCCTTTATCCTCGACGCCCATTACAAAATGGGCCAGGGCGATACCTAAATCGGTCTTCTGAAGATCTCCCGTCGCATCACTTGCATAGCCCTTGTCCTTCTTTTCATAGAAGTGGTAAATTCCGTCCTTAAGGATGATCCTCCAGGGCTGTTTGTTTACCGCAGACGGCGCCCATCTTACCATTTCGAGGATCTCGGCCATATCGTCATCCGGGGTCAGTGCCTTTCCCCATTCATCCTTAAAAAAGAGCTTATATGATGAAATGCGGGAATCCGCTCCGACACCTTTACGCATCATGATCTCTTTGACGGATCTCTTGCCGGCGGGATATCCCAGCGGACTGACGCAGGGCATCATATCTCCGGACTTTACTCCGGCAGCCGCTTCAAACAGATCCCTTTTCATGGTCCCGCCTATCATGACGGTTCCTATCCCGAGATCCCATGCATGCATGATGAGCTTTTCAAAGGAATAACCGAAAGCTACATCGGCATAGGGCTTCTTTTCGACCTTGCCGGCAACATACAGCTGCTCGCCCGAAAGGACGGGACTGCTCAGTCCGTACTCCTTTGCGTCCAGAAGCACGAACTCTACCGGGATATCAAAGGGATTGGGAATATCTTTGATGTACTCTTTGATATCATTCAGGTGCTGCTCTAAAAGAGGTCTTGCATCAAATGTCCTGACGCTCTTTCTGCTCATTATCTTTTCTTTTAATCTATCCATATTCCTTCTTTTAAAGTTTGATGCGCCGGGTTCGAATTGTGTTGTATCTTTTATGCAATTATATTTTGCACAATATAAAATTGTCAAGATATTTTTTACTGTTTTTTTGAATTCACGGAGTGTATATTATTACAGTGATAAACGGGCGGATGCCTGTTTGTGTCAGAACTGTCAGACTGTCCGGAGGTTTTTATGCTGAATCAGTTTTCAAGGACTCAGTTGATATATGGAGTTGAAGCAATGGAGAAGCTTGCGGCTTCCCGTGTTGCCGTATTCGGGATCGGAGGAGTCGGCGGATATGTGGTCGAGGCACTTGCCAGAAGCGGAATAGGTGCCATCGATCTCATAGATGACGACAAGGTCTGTCTTACGAACTTAAACCGCCAGATAATCGCCACAAGGAAGTCACTCGGAAAATACAAGGTGGACGTGGCGGAAGAGAGGATACATGACATAAACCCCGACTGCAAAGTCAGGGCGTTCAAGACTTTCTTTTTGCCGGAAACTCAGGATCAGTTTGATTTTACGGAATATGATTACGTGGTTGATGCCATAGATACGGTAACCGGAAAGCTCGCCATAATCGAAAAGGCAAATGCGGCGGGTGTTCCCGTCATGTCCTCCATGGGTGCGGGAAATAAGATAAATGCGTCACTTTTTGAAGTTGCGGATATATATGACACTTCGGTCTGTCCTCTTGCCAAGGTAATGCGTCATGAATGCAAGAAGAGAGGCATCAAACATCTGAAGGTGGTCTATTCCAGGGAAAAACCCATAAGACCTCTGGAAGAAATGTCCATAAGCAGCGAGGCGAGCTGCTTATGTCCTCCCGAAACTGAAAGTAAAAGCACGGTAAGAAGGACTGTCCCGGGCTCCACTGCTTTTGCACCTTCGGTGGCCGGACTGATCATCGCGGGTGAAGTGATAAATGATCTGACCGGATGGAAGCAAGGGGGCTCGAACCCCTGACCTTTCGCGTGTGAGGCGAACGCTCATCCCGGCTGAGCTATGCTTCCGGATAACCCGTATTATAATTCCGGTAAGCTTTCTGTTCAAGCGGGGACGATCCGAAGATCAGTCCGTGATCACCAGTTCTACAGGACAGTGATCGGAACCCATGATATCTGTGTGGATGTCCGCACTGACTAAACGGTCCTTAAGCTTTTCCGACGCAACAAAGTAGTCTATGCGCCATCCCGCATTGTTCTCTCTCGAGTGGAACATATATGACCACCATGAGTAGATGTCTTTTCTGTCGGGATAAAAATATCTGAATGTATCTATGTAGCCGCTTTCGAGAACATGTCCGAAGGCGGCTCTTTCTTCGTCCGAAAATCCTGCATTGTGGTGATTGGATGAGGGATTCTTGAGATCGATCTCGTTGTGGGCAA
>JAEEQL010000009.1 GCA_016285265.1 Lachnospiraceae bacterium | reverse complement strand
GGTTTACTTCTGTACAGTAACGTTGACAGCGCGCTCCTTGCCCTTTGCTTCGTCAACTTCGATATCGAAGGTAACGGTAGCGCCCTCGTCGAGAGTCTTGTATCCATCAGAATTGATGCCGGAGAAGTGTACGAATACATCCTTTCCTGAAGCCTCATCGGTGATGAAACCATAACCCTTCTGTGCATTAAACCACTTGACAGTTCCCTTGTTCATTTGGTGCCTCCTATAAAGCCCGGGGTGACTGACCCCTTTGAAATACTTGGTCCTAAGGACCGGTTAATGATTCGGTATGGATTTCATAAAAAAATCACATACTTTTGAAAATCATCTGATCAGAGGTGATTTACAAAAATATGTGAGATCACGTCCGTACCTGAATCTTAATAAAATATTAACATTTGTGAACGAATTCTGTCAAACAAAAAACTTAATGTTCTGAAAATTCAGCATTTTGTATGCAATTCATTTGATACAGGATCATTTTGCACAAATGCAGGTCAATTATTTATGTGATAATTCATTTCGTCGAGAGTATTTCCCGAGCATTCTTCCGTAAGATAGAATGCATTGCTTCCGATCCAGCCGTCGCCCGGAAGATCGTATGCGTTGTTGATGTAATAAACGGTAACGGTCTTGGGAAGCTCATCCGGATCTTTTACGGTTTTTCTTTTTTCCGTAAGGAAGTATATTCCGGGCTTTACGGAAAGCGCCTGCTCCCTGAATTCCCTGAGATATTCGCTGACCTTTTTATCGTCTCTCAAAGTAACGGGAGTGTTTCCGAAAACCTGCGGAAGCTGGAGCTGAAGCCTTACATCAAATCCGCTGAATGCATTTCCGGGTGAGTAGAGTTCGGTCAGATTGCTTGCATAGCAGTATGTGGTGACATTTTGAAATGTCAGTTCAACGCGGTTTGTGGTGTGGATCGATTTTGCGCATATCACATAAGGGTAACCGAAGTTTTCCCAGATGCAGTTTCTGAATGCAAGCTTCATATCGCTATTTGGACCTATGAGCTGCTCGGGATCGTGAACATAGAGAATTCCTGCGTTTCCGACAGATCTGAGGAGACAGTTTTCAAAGGCGACCGAAAAATGATCCCTGAATCCGAGTCCGATGCAGTTGTTGTTTTCCGATATGATGTTGCAGTTGTTGAATACGAGACTGCGTCCGTACTCGTTATCGTCATCGATGTGAATGACATATCCGGAGAAATTGTTGTCGACGGTCTCGGGCGTCATGCCTGTGACATCGGAAGAAAGCTCCGCAGAAGAGCTTGAGTATCCGTAAAATGTGAGATTGCTGAAGGTTCCTGCGGAAACATTGAGAACGGGATAAGTGTATCTCGAGGTTTCATACCTGATTATGCAGGTGTCCCTGTCCTGTCCGAAAAGAATGAGCTCCTTTGAGCGAAGGTCCAGGCTTTCTTCATACTCGCCCGGAAAGATGTAGATGATGTCTCCTTCCGCCGCGTATGATGCGGCTTCCGTGACGGTGGAAAAGGTGCCGGGGATTGATTCTTCGCTTACCGCAAGCACATTCTTACCGTTTGCGGATGCGAAAGAGCAGATGATCGAATAGGGATCAGCCTCCGCTGCGGATGCATTTACCGAAGGGAAAAGAATGAGAAGCGATGCCGAAATAGCCGTAAAAATCGCATATCTTATGATGTTGAGCGGGTTAAGTTCTTTCATCGCTTCTATTTTAAGGTAATATTGGTTTTATGCACAAGTAAAATATTAGTGTATTTATGAATTCATATACAACATTTTGTATTTTTATGATATAATTCGTTTCGGTGGTAGAACACGCAGTTCTCATCGAAATTATAACTCACGATTTTAGGAGGGACACTTATGAAAACTTGTTCTAAATGTGGAGCTCAGGTAGCAGATGATGCCGTATTCTGCACAGTATGTGGCTTCAACTTTGGCGCAGCAGCTGCAGGAGCAGCACAGCCTCAGGGCGCACCTCAGCCCCAGCCTCAGCCTCAGTACCAGCAGGCAGCACCCGTAGCACCTTCACATCCTATGTATGCGCCCGTTAATCCTTTAGATAAATTCCTCGGAATTTCAATGATGTTCTCATGCCTTTCACCTCTTGTTGGATTCTTCGGATTTATCCTTGGTTACTTCGGCGGCGAAGTTAACGGACAGCGTTCCGATTATCTGAAGTTTTACAGCAACCAGTGTATGGTATTCTCACTCTTCAGTATCATCGATGCATTCCTTGGCTGGATCCCTGTTGTAGGATGGGCATGGGTCATCTTCCGTTTTGTATGTGTTATCATTGCAATCGTTAATGCATGCAAGGGTGAGACCAAGCCTGTACTCTTCTTCGGAGCCATCAAGGTCATCAAGTAATTATTTGATCACATTTAAAACTTCCGGTCATTTTCGGCCGGAAGTTTTTTTGTGCTCCAAAACAGCCGGATTCCTCATTTCATTCGCGAGCGCGGATGCGGATAAATGTGATATACTTTCGGATATGAAAAAAGGAAACAGATGTACAATATGCACGGGATGCGGAAGATGCTTCGGGGAATTCGAAGATCCTTTCGACATCCTTACGATAGGAGAGGGGCGCTTTACGGGCGGCTTGGTTTCGCGTCCTCTTATCTGTACCGATATCGGAACCACCACCGTGGCGATGGCTTATGTCGGAGCGGACGGTAAAGTTGCGGGTACATATGTGAGCCTGAATCCCCAGGGCAGGTTCGGAGCCGATGTGCTTTCAAGGATAAAGGCGTCCGCCGATAAATATGCTCTTGAAGAAATGAAAGAAAGCATCCGCAATGTGATCGGAACCGGTGTGAAGAAATTCATCCGTGAAAACGATCTGAGCGGAAAGCTTGATATGTATGTGAGTGCAAACACCACCATGATATATCTGCTTATGGGATACGATCCCGCAGAGCTTGGCGAGGCACCCTTTACCGCATCTCATATAAACGGTGATTCTTATGAAATGAAGATCTCGGACGTGACGGTCAGTGTGAGAGTTCTTCCGGGCTTTTCCGCATTCGTGGGATCCGATATCTATTCCGGCATTCTCGCAGCGGATATCTGTTCCTCGGATAAGTACAGGCTTTTATGCGACCTCGGAACAAACGGAGAGATCGCGCTCGGAAACAAAGATCATCTTTATGTGACTGCAACGGCCGCAGGTCCCGCATTCGAAGGCGGTCCCTGTAAGGGCATATGGGGCGCGGATATGATCCACCTGACTTCCGTCCTGTTAAAAGGAGGATATGCGGACCGCAGCGGTCTTCTTAAGGATCCCTGGTTTGATGAGGGCATCGATATCGGAAACGTCCATATCACGCAGGAATCGATCCGTGCGCTGCAGCTTGCAAAGGCTGCAATGAATGCAGGAATAAGGATCATCTGTGAAAAAGCGGGGATCTATTTTGGTGAAATCGAAAAGTGCACGCTTTCCGGCGGGTTCGGAGTGCATTTAAATCCCTGGGATGCCGCATACATAGGACTTCTTCCGGGTGAACTAATAAACATATGCACAGCGGGAGGAAATACCTCGCTTGCGGGTGCGTATTCTTATGCTGCGGGCGCACGCATCACACAGACCCCGGAAGTCATCAACCTTGCGCTTGAGCCGGACTTTAACGCTCTTTATACATCAGCGATCGATTTTCCCGGATGAAAAAATATATATTGCAATTAATGCACACTGTGTTATACTTCATATAGAACAGATGAAACAATAACGAAGGGTGAACGATGGGACGGTTCCGTCGTTCACTTCATCTCCTGAAAGGGGGGATATATATGAATATTCAAAAGTTTACACAGAAGTCCATGGAGGCGATCAACGGGATCGAACGCCTCGGAACAGAATACGGAAACCAGGAACTGGGACAGGAGCACCTTCTCGTCTCGCTTCTTCACATTGACGACAGCCTCATCCTGAAGCTCATTGAGAAGATGGAGATCAACACCGAGCATTTCTGTGCAAAGGCGGATGAGTATCTTTCGAAATGCGTCAAGGTATCCGGAAGCGGTGCGGGACAGATGCATATAAGCCAGGATCTGAACAAGGTCCTTACATTTGCCGAAGACGAAGCGAAGGCAATGGGAGATGAGTATGTATCGGTAGAGCATCTCTTCCTTGCGATGATCAAGTATCCTTCGCGGACCATGAAGGAGATCTTCAAGGAGTACGGCATTACCAGGGAGCGCTTCCTCATGGCTCTTTCACAGGTCAGGGGTAATCAGAGGGTAACCTCCGACAATCCCGAAGCCACTTACGACACCCTTGAAAAGTACGGACAGGACCTTGTAGAGAAGGCGCGTGACCAGAAGCTCGATCCCGTCATCGGAAGGGATTCCGAGATAAGAAATGTTGTGCGTATCCTTTCAAGGAAGACCAAGAACAATCCCGTTCTGATCGGTGAACCCGGTGTAGGTAAGACTGCGGTCGTGGAAGGTCTTGCACAGCGTATCGTACGCGGTGATGTTCCCGACAACCTGAAGGATAAGAAGATCTTTGCACTCGATATGGGTGCACTTATCGCGGGTGCAAAGTACAGAGGCGAGTTCGAGGAAAGACTTAAGGCCGTTCTCGATGAAGTAAAAGCTTCCGACGGAAATATCATTCTTTTCATAGATGAGCTCCACACAATAGTCGGTGCGGGCAAGACCGACGGTGCACTCGATGCCGGCAATATGCTCAAGCCCATGCTCGCAAGAGGTGAACTTCACTGCATCGGTGCGACCACTCTCGATGAGTACCGCCAGTACATTGAGACCGATGCCGCACTCGAAAGACGTTTCCAGCCCGTAATGGTCGATGAGCCGACGGTCGAAGATACGATCTCGATCCTCAGAGGATTAAAGGAAAGATACGAGGTTTATCACGGCGTCAAGATCATGGACACCGCGCTTGTTTCCGCGGCGGTTCTTTCCAACAGATATATAAGCGACAGATTCCTTCCCGATAAGGCGATCGATCTTGTCGATGAAGCATGTGCACTTATCAAGACCGAGATGGATTCGCTTCCCGCGGAGCTCGATGAGATGAACCGTAAGATCCTTCAGCTCCAGATAGAAGAGACCGCGCTCAAGAAGGAAGAGGATAATCTTTCGAAGGAACGCCTGGGTGATCTTCAGAAGGAACTTGCAGAGTTAAAGGAAAGCTTTGAAACTCAGAAGGCACAGTGGGATAACGAAAAGAATGCGGCGGGAAAACTGAGTAAGCTTCGTGAAGAGATCGATTCCGTCAATTCACAGATCGCAATAGCTCAGACCAAGGGCGACCTTGAGAAGGCTGCGGAACTTTCATACGGAACCCTGCCCAGACTGAAGAAGGAACTTGAGGCTGCCGAAAACAGCGGAAGCACGGAGAACAAACTCGTCCGTGAAAAAGTTTCCGACGAAGAGATCGCAAGGATCGTTTCAAAGTGGACCGGCATTCCCGTTGCAAAGCTTACCGAAGGCGAAAGGACCAAGACGCTTCACCTCGATGATGAACTTCACAAGAGAGTGATGGGACAGGATGAAGCGGTTACGAAAGTTACCGAAGCGATCATCCGTTCAAAGGCAGGTATCAAGGATCCTTCGAAGCCGATCGGATCATTCCTTTTCCTCGGACCTACGGGTGTAGGTAAGACCGAGCTTGCAAAGTCACTTGCAGCCGCACTCTTTGACGACGAGACCAATATGGTCCGTATCGATATGAGTGAATATATGGAAAAGCACTCCGTATCGAGACTGATCGGAGCTCCTCCCGGATATGTCGGATACGATGAGGGCGGACAGCTTACCGAAGCGGTTCGAAGAAAGCCTTACTGCGTCGTTCTTTTCGACGAGATAGAAAAGGCGGCACCCGATGTTTTCAATGTTCTTCTTCAGGTGCTCGATGACGGACGTATAACCGATTCACACGGCAAGACCGTCGACTTCAAGAACACGATCATCATCATGACATCCAACATCGGTGCAAGATTCCTTCTCGACGGAATAGACGATGAAGGAAACATCAAAGATGATGCGGAAGACCTTGCAATGGAAGAGCTTAAGGCTCACTTCCGTCCCGAGTTCCTTAACAGACTCGATGAGATCATAATGTTCAAGCCTCTTACCAAGGATAACTTAAACGGCATCATCAGTCTTCTTATCGAAGACATCAACAAGAGACTGTCCGATAAGGATATCAAGGTTGAGCTTACGGATGCCGCGGTGCAGAGCGTTATAGATTCCGCATACGATCCGGTATACGGTGCAAGGCCGTTAAAGCGTTATATCCAGAAGCATATCGAGACACTTGCCGCGAGATTCATTCTCGAAGACAGGGTTTCCGAAAATCAGACCATTGTCATCGACACCGGAATCGACGGCTACAGCGCATCGGTAAAAGACGGAAATTGAACGGATTGTAATTGTCTTCCGTAAATGGTAAGATAATTGCAGATATCAGTGAAACAAAGGCGTTTCATCCAATTCGGATGGGACGCCTTTTTGCTTTAAGGAGGTAAATATGGCGGCATTTGATCCCATTAAGAGCGGCATCCCCGAAATGGATAAGGCACTCGACAATATACGTCTCGGCGATAATGTCGTCTGGCGCGTATCGGATCTTTCGCAGTTCAGGCTGTTCATGGAACCGTATCTGAAGCAGGCTATAGAGGATAAGCGCAATATAATCTATTTCCGCTTTGCAAGCCATGAGCCGCTGATAGAAGACTGCCCCGAAGTAAAGACCGTGAATATTCCTCTGACCCACAGATTTGAGAATTTTACGGTGGATATTCACAATGTCATAGACCGGGAAGGCTTTGATGCATTCTATGTATTCGACTGTCTGTCAGATCTGCAGGCCGCATGGGCGACCGATCTGATGATGGGAAATTTCTTCAGGGTCACATGCCCGTTTCTTTTCATTCTCGATACGGTTGCTTTTTTTCCTGTTATCAGAGGCAAGCACTCTGTGGAAGCGATCAATAAGATCCTCAATACCACGCAGCTTTTCTTTGATGTTTACTCCGATGAAAAGAATGTCTATGTCCGCCCCGAGAAGGTGTGGAACAGAAATTCCGATACGATGTTCCTTCCTCATTCGTACGATCCGAAGACGGGAGAATTCCGTCCTATACTCTACGGAGTAAAGTCCAGCCGTTTTTACCAGGCACTCGGAAAAGCCCAGCGGTCGGCGGAAGAGCAGTTCACCGATTCGTGGGACAGATTTTTCAACCGTGTGAAGGTGTTAAAAGAAAACGGGTTCGATATAAGCGATGACTGTTCGCAGATGTGCAATATCATGATGACCCGTGATGAGAAGATGCGAAGGATGGTGAAAAAGCATTTTCTTCCCGAGGATTATTTTGCCGTAAGGGACCATATGGTCGGTACGGGAATGATAGGAGGAAAAGCATGCGGAATGCTTCTTGCCAGGGCAATAATCCGTAATAATGAACCGGATATAAACGAGGTTCTCGAACCGCATGATTCATTCTATGTCGGTTCCGACCTTTACTATACCTATATCGTGGACAATAACCTCTGGGACATGAGGATAAAGCAGAGAACCGCAGAAGGCTATTTCGAACTTGCACCTCTTTTCGCTTCGAAGATCAAGGAAGGATCGTTTTCGGATGCCATGAAGGAGCAGTTTTTGAGGATAATAAATTATTACGGACAGGATCCTTATATCATCAGATCCAGCAGTATCCTTGAGGACGGTTTCGGAAATGCATTCGCCGGAAAATACGAATCAGTTTTCTGCGTCAACAGGGGAACGCTCGAAGAAAGACTTGCCGAGCTTGAGCATGCGATCAAGGTGGTATATGCAAGCTCAATGAGTCTGTCGGCTCTCGATTACCGTAAGAGAAGAGGACTCGATAAACGTGATGAACAGATGGCTCTTCTCATACAGCGCGTATCGGGATCGTATTACGGCTCGAATTATATGCCCTGTGCGGCGGGCGTGGGTTATTCGTACAGTCCGTACCGCATAATGAAGGATTCCGATCCCACTGCGGGTATGCTGAGGCTTGTCATGGGACTCGGCACATCGGCCGTAGACAGGACAGAAGGATCATATCCAAGGATAGTAAATCTCGACATGCCCGAAAAATCTTTGTATTCATCATCCGCGGATAAGCATAAGTTTTCACAGGGAAAAGCGGAAGTGATCGATATGTCTGATAAGACGCTGAAGAAGCTTTATCTCGAGGACATGGAAGCGGACATTCCGAAATATCTTGATAAGATCCTTCTTGAGCATGATTTTGAAGCCGAGTCCAGGCTGCGTGATATGGGAAGGGACAGGGATGTTAAGTTCATCTCATGCAAGGGGCTTGTCACCAACAAAACGCTCATGGAACAGATGAGAAGACTTCTCAGATGCATCCAGGACGAATATGAGTACCCGGTCGATACGGAATTTACGATAAATATTTCCGAAAACGGAGAGTATTCGGTGGATCTTCTTCAGTGCAGGCCGCTTCAGATCCAGAAGACAAAGTCCGGCGATGTGATACCCGAAGGGATTCCGGCAGACAGTATCCTTCTTGAGAGTAAGGGAGCATCGATGGGAATGTGCAGGGCATCGAAGCTTGATCTTATCGTCCTGGTGGATCCGATAGGATATTACAACATGCCATATAAGGATAAGGATCTGGTCGCAAAACTCATCGGTAAGATAAACTGGCAATTCCGCGGTAAGAACAAGCACATGATGCTCATCGTTCCGGGAAGAGTCGGAACTTCATCTCCGGAGCTCGGAGTGCCCACGACATTTGCGGATATCAGTGAATATGAGATCATCTGCGAGGCAGAAGAAGCACGTGCGGGCTATAATCCGGAGCTGTCATACGGAAGCCATATCTTCCAGGATCTTGTCGAAGCAGAGATTATGTATACGGCGGTGTTTGCGGGTGAAAAGACGCTGCATTATTCTCCTGAAAAGCTGTCTTCTTCACCTGATATCGTATCGGAGTTTGAAGTGGATGAATGCCTTAAGGATATAGTGCATGTCTATGATGTATCCGGCAGGAAGTGTGAAGTTTACAACGATGCGCCCAACGAGCATCTGTTGATCACGTGCTGAACGGAAATTTGGAGTAATACGGAGAAAGAGAATGGTAACATGTAAGGACGTTAACAATCTGAACCTGGACGGAATGGAGCTCATCGCGGGAGAAAAAGGACTGAGCCGCATCGTATCCTGGGTATATCTTGTTCAGACAAGACCGTATGACGAACATATGAATCAGGGTAATTTTGCTCTGATCGTTGTTGATAATGTCAGATTTGATTTCAAGGAAGTTTATAAGAGCATGGATGAACTTAATGACCTTGGAATATCCGGACTCGGTATATCTGTGGTGGACGAAAAGGAGAAGATTCCGAAGAAGATCATCAAAAAAGCTGATGATCTGTCACTGCCTTTATTCTACATAAGATGGAAGGGGGCATCGTTTGTCGATATATCGCAGAGCATCGGTAATCTGATACTTGAAACGAATATATTGAACAAGAGAACGGGAGACTATCTGTATAAATGTCACAGAAACAGTTTGACGATCAAGGGACGGCAACTGACAGTTGAATATATGATAAAGATAGCGGGGCGGTTGAACCCGCTATCATTTTTTATAACGGTATCAACTTGCGTGATATAACGGACAGGGCCTGTTCATGATATAATCAAAAAGTGATTTTTTCAGGATAGGATTCAAAATAATTATCATGAAAACAGGAGACAGATATGTTTTGTAACAATTGTGGTTCAAAGATTGATGACGGTCAGCTGTTCTGTCCCGCTTGCGGAGCAAAGCAGGGAAGCATGACCGATAATAACCCGGCTGCTTCGGGTGATCAAAAGCAAAAGAAACCCGTTAAGAAATTTGTTCTCATCGGAGTCATACTGCTGCTTCTTGCTGCCTGCGCCGGCGGTGCGGTTTTTGCGCTTAAATATTTCTCGGCCGGTGCGAGAACGGAAAGGCTTCTGACACAGGGCGAACAGTATATCTCCGAAAAGGAATACGACTTGGCTGAAGCCGCTTTCAGGGAGGCGCTGGAGATCGCACCGGATTCGGCAGATGCTTACAAGGGGCTGGTCAAAGTTTATGAGAAGACTGATGATACGGACGCCCTTATGGCTGTTCTGGAGGAAGCTGTCGAGGCTACAGGGGATAAATACTTTTCCAGGAAATTAGGATCAATTGAAGATGATAATCGTCGCAGTGATGTCGAGACCGCCGAAATGATAAGAGAAGCTGTACTTGCGGATATCGCGGACGGTGTGCTTACCGGCAGGGACGATCTTGTCGTGAAAAAGGGCAAGGTCACAACGATCGACGAAACATATAAAGGCCTCGGCTCCCCCGCAAAAGGCTATAATTTCGTTGCACATTATGACGCGGATTACGGAATCTGCTATGTATCCCTTAACGGGTTTGTCCTCACTTCCAATGATGGTATAAATGAATATATGGAATATGACGGAGAACTTGAAGACAGAGAGGATCTTGCACTTCTGGCTTCGCTTTTTGATCCCGGCGATTCTTCCGCAGTTATAACTCCGGACGGAGAAGATCATCCCGGTCTTGTCACCTCCGAAAGTGTTCATCTTACGATGTGGTTTCCCATAACCGAAGGTGATGTGGAAAGACATGCTTATGAAGCTGCCATAGCGGAAATGGCCGAAGAATATCCCGGTATAACTCTGGATTGGGAAGCTTATGAAAGAGAGGCATATAAGACCAGGATCAAGGCTGCTGTTGCGGCTGACGAATTACCCGATATCTTCGTTACGTGGTCCGGAGCATTTTTGCAGGATTTTGTCGATGCGGGAAGGGTCTACTGTCTGGATGATTATTATCCTGACTATTGCAACGATCTTCCGGAAGGAATGCTTTCCACTTCGACATATGCCGGAAAGCATTACGGGATTCCTATAAACTATAATGCGGTAGTGCTCTATGCGAACATGGATGTTCTGGCCGAAGTCGGTTATGACGAGATCCCGTCCACATACAACGATCTTATCGAATGCTGTGAAGCTCTTAAGAAAAAAGGAATCTATGCTTTTTCATGTGCCGGAAATGAAGTCTGGTGCGTCAGCGAATATCTTGAAACGATCTTCCTGAAGACCATAGGCTCCGATCCGCTGAATGAGATTTTCCTCGGAAGGGCAACATGGAATAATCCGGGTATCGCCGATTCGGTGGATATGCTTCAGGGCATGATATCCGATTATTTCGATCCCGACGGCATAAATATGTCAAATGAAGATGTCAAGACCGCTTTTATGAACGGTGATTTTGCCTTCTACATTAACGGAACCTGGAACTGCATTGAGTTCAGCTTTTATAATATCGAGGTCGGTGAGATGCCTGTCATCGATTCAAGATATGCGGGAAACGGATCGTTTATCGGAGGACCTTCCGAAGTGATTGCGGTTGCGGAGTCGTCGGCACGCCGTGAACTGGCGGCGCAGTATGGCTTCGAACTTGCCAAGAGAATAAGCTTCCACGGCTATCTGGAAGGCAACGGCCTTCCTTCCTGGAGAATATACGACGAAGATGAGTCCGGTTACCGTCTTTTAAGAGATTCGATCGAAATGTGCACAGATGCCAAAATGTTTGTGCTTTATGGAGACACTGCAATGGGGTATTATGATTTTATTACCTATTACGATTATCTGTCGATGGTGTATGATTCATCAATGGACGGACAGGAATTTGCAGAAGCACTGACAATTGATATAAGATAGGTATGTAATATATCTTATTTGAAAGGCATAAAAATGTCACAGAAACAGTTTGACGATCTCAGAAAGCTTTACGATACATTTGAATACAGAAAGTATGAGATGAGGACGGAGGACGGAAATCTGTTCGTAAGATTCAGGTTTTCCATTCCGGGTCTCAGGGACTTCATGCCCGAGTGGAGATTTCCTCTTAGTGAAAGAGATATCGATCTGAACGATCCAATCTTAAGAGCACTCGTGTTCAATCTCGGACTTGTCGAGACCATAAGCTATTACAAGGCAGTATGTCCCGAGAAGGTTGTGATCAAGTGCGGTTCTCTTTCCGCTTCCCAGATGGACTGGTGGAAGAAACTGTATTACAACGGACTCGGTGAATTTCTTTACAGGAACGGAATTACCGTATCAAAGGACAGACTTGTCAGATTCGAATGTGCGACCACTACCGATGACGAGCCGGCGGTCCTTCATGATGATAAGACTTATTCGGGATGTCTTGTTCCCGTCGGAGGCGGCAAGGATTCAGTCGTGAGCCTTGAGCTGCTTAAGGGTGAAGATATTACGACTTACGTTGTCAATGAAAATGCGACCGCGACCAATGTCATTGAAAAGTGCAGTCATAAAAAGGGCGTTTATACCGCAAAGAGAACTCTCGATGCGGAGATAATCAGACTGAATGAAGAGGGATATATGAACGGTCATATTCCCATCTCCGCCGTATTTGCTTTCTCTGCCGTCATCACAGCATATCTGTGCGGATTCAAATACATTGCACTGTCGAATGAGACCAGCGCAAACGAGAGCACTGTGCCCGGAACCAAGGTAAATCACCAGTACTCAAAGAGTTTTGAATTCGAAGAGGATTTCGATGAATATATCGAGGGAATAACCGATTCGGACATTCATTACTTCTCACTCTTAAGACCTTTCACCGAAGCACAGATCGCAGCGATATTCGCCGCAAAGGGCAGGGATTACTACAGAGTGTTCAGATCCTGCAACAGGGGAAGCAAGAAGGGCATATGGTGCTGTTCATGTCCCAAGTGCCTCTTCGTATATATCATCATGAGTCCCTTCATTGACGAAGATGAGCTTGTGCAGATATTCGGAGAAAAGCTTTTAGACAAAGAATCGCTCGATAAAGATTTCAGGGAGCTTGTAGGACTTGACGAGAACAAGCCTTTCGAATGTGTCGGAACAAGAAGCGAGGTTGCCGCATGCCTTCAGGCTTATATCGAGAGCGGCAAGAAGAGCCTTCTTACGGACAGATATGAAAAAGAGATCGCTAAGCTCCGTACACAGCCTCTTTCCGGGCTGATGAAGGAGTGGTGCGATGAGAACTGCGTACCCGAAGTGTTCGTTCCCAGACTTAAGGAAGCACTCGCGGAGCTGTAAGGCATTAACGGAACTGTGTGGTGGGTAGATATCAATAGGCTCCCGACAGGCACAGAAATATCGATAAATAAAAGTGTCCCGGACAGTCATGATCTGTCCGGGACTTTATATTATACGGAGTCTCAATTATGGAGACACCGTGTAGAACGGGATTGTCATCCCGCTATTGTTACAAGAGTTCCGTCGGGTACGGTGTTGTAAAGCCACATTGCATCTTCAACGGAAAGTCTTACACATCCGAGAGAAGCCTTGCTTCCGAGTGCGGCAACTTCTTCGGGGATGGGAAGAAGATCGCCCTTCTTTGCGAAGCATACGGAGTGGAACATATATCCGCCGGTTCTGAATCTCATTCCCCATACAGCCCAGGTTCCGTCAGCCATGTATACCCAGCCGCCGCCTGCGGTGTGCTCATAGATCCTGAAGGTTCCCGCGGGGGTACCGTGTCCGGCTCTTCCCGTCGAGCATGCCATGCTCCTGATGAGCTGTGAATATGTTCCGTCCGTGCCTACGGTAAGCACGTTACATACATTGTAGGTGCGGTCGACCATTATGTAGTAGGGTGAACCGTTAAATGCCACACCGGTGGGAACGTATATATTGCACTCGATCGCAGGGATTCCGCCCGAAACCTGTACGGGAGCGGGAGCCTGCGCTGAAGGTGTATTGCCTGAAGCCGTTGTGGGTGCGGGTACGGAAGGTGCGGGTGCCGAGGGAGCAAGACCGTTCGGAACACCGTTTCTGTCCATCGTGTGAACATAGGAAGCATTGGGACGTCTGAGCTCACTTCTTCCGAGAGTGATGTAATGGGCAAACAGCTTGTCCGCATCGTTACCGTATACTGCAACAACATCGGGATAGGTAGCGGCATAGTATGCGGCATCGAACCAGTTAGGGTCGGCAGCGGGCTTTCTTCCTTCGTTTACGCCGAGGTTCTTATAATGGAACCACATCGCGTTGTCGAGGCCGCCCATGGCCTGAATGTTTGGAGCAAATGCATTATATACATCGGGATAAACCGTAGCGTAATATTCCGCATCGAACCAGACGGGAGTGGAAGCGGGAAGTGCCGCATTCGCAGCTTTAGCCTGAGTTTTGGGGATCATTACGGCAAATACGGCGATTACCAGTGTTACAAGTACCTTTTTAAAATTTCTCATAAATCTTTCCTTAAATTCTTTTATCTGTTTTGTCTTCGGTAGGGTTAAATTTACCATTAATCGGCTAAAAACTCAATAAATATGGGCATTCCAAACTTTAAGATTTACTTAAGATTCACTATATATTGTATGATGACCTTGTAAACACCACACTTGAATACTATAATGTGTAATGTATGTAAGATGACATACCTATGGAGGATATTTTTTTATGAAAAAGAACAAACTGATCAGCCTGGCTCTTGTTGCAGCCATGGCAATATCATTGGCTGCCTGCGGCGGAACTACGGAGGGCCAGCAGACCTCAGAGGGAGGCGGATTTGAGTCTCAGCCCATTGTTTCCGTAGATGACAATCCCGGCCAGACCACTACCGATCCCGTGGGTGAAACCGGTGAGAGCTTTGAGGTTCCTGCCGACTGCTACCTTTCGGAGCTTACCGGACTTCCCGTAAAGAAGGAACTCAAGGACCAGCGTCCCATCGCAGTCATGGTAGATAATGAGAAGACAGCTCTTCCTCATTATGAGATAGGTGAATGTGACATCGTTTACGAGCTTATGAACTCAACCGCAAACGACCGCGTAACCAGACTTATGTGCGTACGTAAGGACTGGAGGAACATTAAGCAGATGGGAAGCATACGTTCCACACGTCCCACCAACATCCCTCTTGCAGGTGAGTACAATGCAATCCTTGTACACGACGGCGGTCCCGTTTACATCACCGACTTCATCGCAAAGCCTTACTGCGATCACCTTTCAAGCGGTTTCTGCCGTTTCGATAACGGAAAGAGCTGGGAGTACAAGGAGTACGTTACTGCTGAGGATACCCAGGGTATCAACATGAGCGGCGGAGCACAGAATTATGACGGACTTATCGACAGGATCGATCAGGCCGGCATTTCTCCCAATTACAATTCCTATGCGCCTGTTCGTGATAACCACTTCATCTTCAGACCTTACGGAACCGACATGACCCTTACCGATATGGGTTACTCAAACGCAACATCCGCAACCCATATCCAGATGCCTACCTTCAAGCACACCCAGACACAGCTCAGATACAATGAGTCCACCGGAACCTATGATTATTATCTCTACGGTGAGCTTCAGAAGGATGCAGAGGACGATCAGGTAGTCACATTCGAGAATGTCATTCTCCAGTGCACCGACTTCTACGTATTTGATGATCACGGATATCTGCTTTACTTCTATTATGACCAGGCAACCGATAAGCAGGGCTATTACATCACTAACGGCCAGGCTATCAAGATCACCTGGGATAAGCCCGTGACCAACGAGAAGCTCGACTATGACATCACCAGATACTATGACGAGAACGGTGACGAGATCGAGATCAATCCCGGAAAGACCTATATCTGCCTTGTTCCCAAGGATGGATGGGGATCTGTAACCCTCAACTAAACTATCATCATCAAAAGAGTCAGGAGATAACTTCTCCTGACTCTTTTTGTTTGCAGGGTTTATGGTCCGTTTTGTTGTAAAAAGGGGGATTTTTGGGTATAATACATAAGATTATGGGCATTTTTGCCCTGCTTGGGAGAATTATGGCTGTACCCGAACTTTTTAACGGTAAAAAAATAATGATCTGGGGCTACGGAAGAGAAGGAAAATCCACGGAAAAGTGGCTGTCCGGACACACCACTCCGAAGTCCGTTACGATATTTGAAGGAAAACCCGAAGAGATGCTCGCAGGAGCGGGAGATGATGCCGACATCATCATAAAGAGCCCGGGGATCGTCTGGCCTCCGAAGGGCGCGGACTCAAAGGCATGCGACGGGATAAGTGCCAGGATCACTTCCCAGACCGAGATATTCCTGCACGAATACCGTATGAAGACCATAGGTGTTACAGGCACAAAGGGAAAGTCCACAACCGTTTCCATGCTTGCCCACGTACTCGGAGAACTTTCGGGAAAGAAGGTCATCCTTGCGGGTAATATAGGTCTTCCCTGTCTCGATTATTATGATGATGCCGCGGGTGATTCGATAGTGGTACTGGAGCTTTCCTGCCATCAGCTTAAGGATGCGAAGACCGCACCTCATATTTCCGTATTCCTTGATCTCTACGAAGAGCATCTGGATTATTACGGGACCATGGATGCGTATTTTGAAGCAAAGAGTCACATCGTCACAAGGCAGGCGGAGGGTGACAGGGCGTACATCGGAGAGAATGTTCCGGAGCTTGTATCAGCCTCCTCTCAGATAAGAGTCAATCCGGAAGCGGGAGATCTTGAAGATATCGAGCTTTCTCTTTTCGGTGACCATAACAGGATAAACGCCTACTTCGTAAAGAGGATATGCTGCGACGAATTCGGACTTTCGGAAGAAGCGGTCATAAACAGCCTTAAGAATTTTGAAGCTCTTCCTCACAGGATGAAGAAGATCGGAAGGTTCGGCGGGATAGACTGGTACGACGATTCCATTTCGACAATTCCCGAAGCTGCCATAAGTGCGGCCGAGAGCATTCCTGACGCACAGGTAATTCTGGTCGGCGGAATGGACAGGGGCATATCATATTCCGTGCTCGAGGATTACATGAAGGAGCATGAGGAATACAGATTCATCTGCATGTATGCAACGGGCGAAAGGATCGTGAAGGAACTTGGGAAGAATCTTCCCAATGTCTGTTTCGAACCGGATCTAAAGGCGGCCGTAAACAGAGCATATGAGATCACCGATGAGGGAAAAGGCTGCGTGCTTTCGCCTGCGGCCGCTTCATACGGATATTTTAAGAATTTCGAAGAACGCGGACTTGTCTTCGGGGAACTGGTAAGGGGTCATGGATCAGCTCAATCTGTTTGAATACATGTCTGACAAAACTAAAGAATCCGAAAGCCCTCTTGCCGCAAGGATGAGGCCCAGAACGCCCGAAGAGGTGGTGGGACAGGAGGAGATAATCGCCCCCGGCAAGCTCCTTTACCGTGCGATCAAGGCAGACAAGATAAGCTCCCTGATCCTCTACGGACCTCCCGGAACCGGCAAGACGACCATTGCCAAGGTCATTGCCGGAGCAACGAAGTCGCGTTTTATTTCGATCAATGCGACAACTGCCGGAAAGAAGGACATGGAGGATGCGGTTAACGAAGCAAAGAGCATCCTTGCGATGAACTCGCAGAAGACCATTCTTTTCATTGACGAGATACACCGCTTCAATAAAGGACAGCAGGATTTCCTTTTACCTTTTGTCGAAGACGGGACCGTAACGCTGATAGGCGCTACGACGGAGAATCCTTACTTTGAGGTTAACGGCGCTCTTATAAGCCGTTCGATGATATTCGAGCTTAAGCCCCTGAGCATGGATAATGTCAGGTCACTTCTTAAGATCGCGGTCACGGATCACGAAAGGGGAATGGCCGGATATAATCCCTACATCGACGGGGACGCACTTGATTTCATTGCAGATGTGTCGGGAGGAGATGCAAGACATGCGCTCAATGCCCTTGAACTTGCAATCCTTACGACGGAGCCTGATGATGCACCGTTAAAGGAAAGTGATGCGACTGTCACCGGACCTGCTGATAAGTCAAAACCGGGAATACATATAACTCTTGATGTAGCACAGGAATGCATCCAGAGAAAAGCGGTAAGATACGACAAGACCGGAGATAACCATTACGATACCATCTCCGCATTCATAAAGAGCATGAGAGGATCGGACCCCGATGCAGCGGTTTATTACCTTGCAAGAATGCTCGATGCGGGTGAGGAGGTAAGCTTCATCGCAAGACGTATCGTGATATGCGCGGCGGAGGATGTCGGAATGGCGGATCCCAATGCACTGGTCGTTGCCAATGCCGCATTCGAAGCGGTGATAAAGGTCGGAATGCCGGAAGCGAGGATCATTCTTTCCGAAGCTGCGATATATGTCGCAACGGCACCGAAGTCAAATTCCGCGATATGTGCGGTTGATGCGGCACTTGAGGAGATAAGGGAAACGGGTTCGCTTCCGATCCCTCCGCATCTTCAGGATGCTCACTACAAAGGAGCCGCGAAGCTTGGCCACGGTATCGGATATCAGTATGCACACGATTTCCCGAACCACTATGTGAAGCAGCAATATCTCCCCTACGAACTGGACGGAAGAGAATTCTTCAGACCGGACGGACAGGGATATGAAAACAAGATAAAAGATCATTTTAAAAAGATAAAAGGTAAGGAGAATTAAAAATGGGCGTTAATGAAGAAGCACTCAAGGCACACGAGGAGTGGAACGGAAAGCTTTCCACCGAGGCTAAGTCAAAGGTTGATTCAAGGGAGGCGCTTGCGATCGCATATACTCCCGGCGTAGCTGAGCCTTGTAAAGAGATAGCTAAGGACAAGGATCTCGCGTATAAATATACCTGGAAGGCCAATACCATCGCAGTCGTATCCGACGGTTCCGCGGTTCTCGGACTCGGAAATATCGGACCCGAAGCGGCAATGCCCGTTATGGAAGGAAAGGCCGTTCTTTTCAAGGAGTTCGGCGGAGTCAACGCAGTTCCCATTTGTCTTGATACACAGGACACCGAGGAGATCATCAAGGCCGTAAAGTACATCGCTCCCGGCTTCGGAGGCATCAACCTTGAAGATATCTCGGCTCCCAGATGCTTTGAGATCGAAGAAAGACTAAAGGCAGAGCTTAACATTCCCGTTTTCCATGATGACCAGCACGGAACAGCAATCGTTGTTCTTGCGGCATCCATCAATGCTCTCAAGGTAACCGGCAAAAAGAAAGAAGACTGCAAGATCGTGGTTAACGGCGCCGGTGCAGCAGGCGTTGCAATCTCCAAGCTTCTTCTCAAGTACGGTTTCGGTTCTGTTACTCTCTGCGATTCAAGAGGAATCGTTTCCGCAGACAGGACCGATCTTAACGATACCAAGAAGGAAATGCTCAAGATCACCAATCCCGAGAACAGATCCGGTAAGCTTGCCGATGCTGTTGTAGGAACCGATATCTTCGTAGGTGTTTCCGCTCCCGGAGTCCTTACCGCAGATATGATAAAGACCATGAATGCGGATCCCATCATCTTTGCCATGGCTAATCCCGTACCCGAGATCATGCCCGATGAAGCAAAGGCAGCAGGTGCAAGGATCGTCGGAACCGGAAGAAGTGACTTCCCCAACCAGATCAACAACGTAGTCGCATTCCCCGGAATCTTCCGCGGAGCACTTGAGGCAAGAGCACCTCAGATCACCGAAGAGATGAAGCTTGCAGCAGCAGAGGCAATCGCAGCCGCAGTTCCCGCAGACAAGCTCTGTGAGGACAACATCATGCCCGAAGCATTCGATCCCCATGTACGTGATGCCGTATCTGAAGCTGTTAAGAGGCTTGTAAAATAATGGATGCCGAAAAGCTCACACAGGTAAAACTCATCATCCTGTATATGCTCAACAGAGTCGATTTCCTCATGACCGCTTCCCAGATATCGGATTTTGTTCTGGGCAAGGATTATGCGGATTATTACGTTCTCACGCAGGCGCAGGGTGAACTCATAGAGAACGGACTTATCTCGCAGGCTCCGCATTCACACAATTCAACGGAGCTTTCGATCACGTCCGAGGGAAGGGATACGATCAATTATTTCGCATCGCGTCTTCCCGATTTCATCAAGAATGACATCGAGAATTATTTTGCGGACAAGGCATTCGAGCTCAGGAATGAACTTGCGGTTCAGAGCAATTACGGTCTGAACTTCAATACGGGTGAGTATGAGACGAGACTCATCATCAAGGACCGTGACGTTACCACGCTTGATATGACTCTTTCCGTTCCCACCGAAGAGATCGCAGAGCACATTGTCGATGTCTGGAAGGAAAAAGCTTCCGAAGTTTTTCAGTACATTACCAACGAATTGTTTTAAGTTTTTCTTTTGCAAAGGAACAGTAAATGAGAATCGGAACAGGATATGACGTTCATAAATTCTGTGAAGACAGACCGCTTATCATCGGAGGTGTGACCATTCCTTACGAAAAGGGACTGCTCGGTCACTCAGATGCCGATGTGCTTACACATGCGATAATGGATGCACTTCTCGGAGCCGCAGCGCTCGGTGATATCGGAAAGCATTTCCCCGATACGGATCCGGAGTACAAAGGCGCGGATTCGATAAAGCTTCTGAAGAAGGTCGGAGAATTGCTTCTGAATGAGGGGTTTGTGATCGAGAATATCGATTCGACCATCATCGCACAGGCTCCCAAGATGAGACCGCACATTGATGAGATGAGAGCAAATATCGCTTCCGCTCTCGGACTGGATGTGAGCCGCGTGAACGTGAAGGCGACCACGGAGGAAGGCCTCGGTTTTACGGGAGCGATGCAGGGAATATCTTCCCAGGCGGTAGCGCTCTTGAACAGTGTATACGATCAGGGTGATATTGGCCCCGCTTCATGCGGCGGCTGCGCACGATGTCCGGGCGTGGGTAAATGATCAGGTCGTGAACAGGGGGACGGTTCCTCCGTTCACAAAGGAGACAACATATGATTCAGGGTGAACGGAGGAACCGTCCCCCTGTTCACTTTGAGAGGATAGAACAATATGCAGTTATATAACACAAAAAGCAGAAGAGTAGAAGAATTCAAACCTCGTGAGGAAGGCAAGGTATCGATGTATACCTGCGGACCTACCGTTTATCATTTCGCACATATCGGAAACCTCAGAACCTATATCTGTGAGGATATGCTGGTCAAGACGCTTGCTTATGCCGGCTATGATGTAAAGCGTGTAATGAACATAACCGATGTAGGACATCTTTCCAGCGATGCGGATACCGGTGAAGATAAGATGCTCAAGGGCGCAAAGCGTGAGCACAAGACCGTACTTGAGATCGCGGATTATTATACCAAGGCTTTCTTTGATGATTTTGCGAAGCTGAACATCAAGATGCCCGATGTGGTCGAGCCCGCAACACATTGCATCCCCGAATTCATCCATATGATCGAAGTCCTTCTTGAGAAGGGCTATGCATATCAGGCGGGAGAGAATATTTATTTCGACACCTCCAAGCTGGAGAAGTATTACACCCTGTCCAACCATAATGAGGATGACCTTCGCGTAGGCGTCCGCGATGATGTCGATGAGGACAGCAACAAGCGAAACAAAACAGACTTTGTTCTGTGGTTTACCAAATCTAAATTCGACGATCAGGAGCTCAAATGGGAGAGCCCCTGGGGACGCGGTTATCCCGGATGGCATATCGAGTGCTCATGCATCGGCATAAAGCATCTCGGTGAGTATATGGACATCCACTGCGGCGGCGTGGACAATATCTTCCCTCATCACACCAATGAGATCGCACAGAGTGAAGCTTACCTCGGACATCCCTGGTGCAATTACTGGTTCCACGTTCATCACCTTGTCGAGAAGGACAAAGGAAAGATGAGCAAGTCCAGCGGAGAGTTTCTTACCGTATCCCTGCTTGAAGAGAAGGGATATGATCCGCTTGCATACAGATTCTTCTGCCTGCAGTCACACTACCGCAAGCCTCTTGAGTTTTCTTACGAGGTTCTCGATCAGATGAGCGCGGCTTATCAGAAGCTCTTAAAGCGTGTGGGTGAGCTGAAGGAAGACGGTGAAGTTGATGATAAGGCATTCGCAGAATATCGAGAGAAATTCCTTAATGCACTGACGGATGATATCAATACATCCATGGCGATCACAGTTCTCTACGATGTTCTCAAAGCAGAGATAAATGATGCGACCAAGCGTGCGCTTGTTGCCGATTTTGACAAGGCACTTTCGCTCGATCTTCTTGAAGGTGCTTCTAAGCTTGAGTCGGAAGGCAGCGTTGATGCGGAACTTGAAAGCTGGATCCTTGAGCGCATCGATGCAAGAAAGGCTGCCAAGAAGGCCAAGGATTTTGCTCAGGCAGATGCGATCCGTGAGGAACTTGCCGCAAAGGGCATCCTCATCGAAGATACCAGAGAGGGTACGAAGTGGAAGAAGGCTTAAAGTATTCGCCCCTGTCGCTTTCTTTCCTTGGTGATGCGTATATGAGTCTTATCATAAGACGCATGCTCCTGGAAAAAGGTGACATGGCTGTCGGGAAATTCCACAAAGCGAGTGTGAAGTATGTCAGTGCCGATTCACAGGCTATGATCTACGATCTTCTGATGGAGAAGGACATTCTTTCCGATGAGGAGAAGGATGTCATGCACCGCGGCAAGAATCATGCCCATCCTTCGGGAAGAGGCACGAATTTTGCAAGTTACAGCAAGGCAACGGGTTTTGAATCCCTTATAGGGTACCTGTATATTTCGGGAAAGACCGACCGTGCCGATGAACTCATACTGATCGGAGCAGACTATGTCTCAGGAACAGAAAAACAGTAAAGTCAATGAAAATGCAATAGAAGGTCGTAATCCGGTCATTGAAGCCATCCGCGCCGGCAAGGAGATAGACAGGCTCTATGTGCTTGACGGATGCAAGGACGGCGCGATACTTACCATCAAGCGTGAAGCTGCAAAGAAGGATATCGCGATCAAATATGCCGACAAGGACAGACTCGATCATATGTCATCCACAGGACACCATCAGGGTGTCATTGCGATCACCGCAGCTTACGAATACAGTGAAGTATCGGATATCTTAAAGAATGCCGAAGATAAGGGTGAAGATCCTTTTGTCATCGTGCTTGACGGAATTGAGGATCCTTACAATCTTGGTGCCATCATTAGAACAGCCGACCAGGCAGGTGCTCACGGCGTGATCATACGTGCCGACAGAGCGGCTCACCTTACCGCATCTGTTGCCAGGGCAAGTGCGGGAGCACTCAACTATATTCCCGTTGCGAAGGTCACAAACATCGCACGTACCATCGAGGAACTCAAGGAGAAGGGACTCTGGTTCGTATGTGCGGCAATGGACGGAGATCTTATGTATGACCTGAATCTCACCGGTCCCATCGGCCTTGTGATCGGAAACGAAGGCAGCGGAGTGACGAGACTTGTACGCGAGAAATGCGATATGACGGCTTCGATCCCCATGAAGGGACAGATTGATTCGCTCAATGCTTCCGTTGCATGCGGAATACTCAGTTACGAGATCGTAAGAAGACGAATGAAGGGCTGAATTTGAAACAGACTTCCGTAAAAAACAAAACGCTTTTTCCGGACTATTCCCGTATGAGCGATGAGGAACTTATATTCAGGATGCGTGAGGTGACTCATGAATATCCCGCGATAGCCAACCACCTCATCGCAAGACATACGGGTCTTGTTAATTACATAGTAAATACATTCACCATCATTTCCTCGGACCGTGACGATCTGATCCAGGAGGGGATGATAGGTCTCTACGATGCGATCGTTAAATACGATCCTGCAAGGGGTGCGTCGTTCAGGACATATGCTTCCATTGAGATAAGAGGCAATGTCTTCAATGCCATCCGTTCAAGAAACAATCAGAAGAATATTCCTCTCAACAATTATCTGTCGGTAGATATGACCGGCGGCATCACATCTCCGGAGCTGGGGTCATATTTCATTCTTCCCTCCAACGATATGACTCCCGAGGAGACCGCGATATTCGATGAGATCAAGGATCGTCTTGCATTCTGCATCAATAACGAACTTACCGAAAAAGAAAGACACTGCTTAACACTTAAGATAAGCGGTGCCTCCGTTAAAGAAATATCCGATATAATGAGTCTCTCCGAAAAAGCGGTGGAGACCGCACTTTCGAGAGCAAGGAAAAAACTCAAAGAGATATACTGAAAAATTATTTTTTCGGGAGCGGTGTTTCGATAAGCTTCAGTCCGAATCTGTCCACCAGTTCCATTGCTTTCTTTTCCGTTTCGGGAACATCTATCATTCTTACGTGATGCGCATCGAGAGCCATTACGACATCGTTGCCGGTTTTGCCCGCGATCTCCCAGAAGAGAGGGTTGGGATAATTTCTGTTTTCCCCGACTCCGAGGAGGTTTATCTCGAGCGGTACCTTGTGATCGTATGCATATTCACAGATGCGGCTCATCTCTTTCTGATAGAAAAGATCATCGCCTTTGAAATTGATAAGGTCGGGATGCGCAAGATATATGAATCTTCCGGATGAAAGTCCCTCGAGAGCCTGATCGACGTACTGTGTGACCCTGGAAGGATCATTCGTCTCTTCGCCGGCCCATACTCCGTCATACTGGTTGTTCAGGCAGTGCTGTCCGAGAATGAGATACTCGAGAGGGTAACCTTCAAGGAAATCCATCAGTTTTGAAAAAAGCTTCGGATAGAATTCGACCTCGAGACCGAAAAAGATATTGATCTTATCCTTATATTCCTTTTTGAGGGAAAGGATGGTATCGGTGTAGTCGTCCATCTGATCGAGATCCATTCGCATTCCCTTAGATGAATAACCGTCCGGGAAGGGCATAGGAGTGTGGTCGGAGAATCCGAAATCGGTCATCCCGATACGGATGGCTTCTTCTATGTATTCTCTCTCGGTACCGGTCGCATGACCGCACCTTGTCGTGTGTGCATGGAGATTAATTTTCATGATATGTCCCCGGATTTAATATTTGAACCAAAGAGTACTCTAATGTAATTCATTTCAAAATTCAAGGTTTGACCGCATTTTTAACAATGTTATAATAAATCCGTAGAGGATCTTCGGTCGCTTTTTGCATCCGGGATATGGAGACGATATGAAGAAAAATATATTTAAGATAATAATGACTTTTGCTGCGGCCGCACTTGTCTGCCTTATCTATTCAGGCAAGGCTGAAGCTGCCGTTAAGACCATGCCCGACGGAGGACTTTTCGATCCTTCCTTTTACGCGGCAACCTATGATGATGTTTATAAAGCATTCGGAATGAACGAAGCTCTTTTGTACCAGCATTATCTTCTCTGCGGTATGAAGGAGAGAAGACTTCCCTATGCGGGTTATGTTTATCCTACGGTTCCCACACAGAGCGTTTCGGGAAGCGATTCCAAGACCGTGCTCAGGATGCCGGACGGAACTCTTTTCGATCCGGAGTTTTATGTGAAGAAGTATCCCGATGTTGTTGCGATATTCGGAACCGATCCGATGCTTCTCTACGCGCATTATGTTTATTACGGAATGGCGGAGGGAAGACTTCCTTACGAAGGATATCAGGCATCGCAGCTTAAGCTTACTTTTTCCACCACCGGTGCGATCGCGGATTGTTATTCGGTCGATGACATAATCTCCGGCGTAAGACAGGCCGCCAAATACAGGGTCACGAATCTTAAGATCTATGATCACTGGAGCAGCGGTGTGTCGGCGGAAACACTTCCGGTGCTCGTGACCGGACAGCTCGGATATGTACAGAATGTCTACGGTGTAAAGAAGATCACCTGTTCAAAGACATTGATCTACGGAGACGTTACCAATCTCATAATCGAAACGGACGTAACTCTTAAGTATTAAGTTATTAAGTAAAACCGACCGGCCCGGAGGCTCAAAGCTTCCGGGTCATTTTTCTGCGGTGCATCCGATAGTTTTTCTTATGTGCATCCTGTCATTTTTCTGTTGACGCATAAACTTTGTCGTGATATAAACGATTTGTAATCAATCTTTTGTTCTTTATTCATTTTGTTTCTGAAATTCGTATTCCGAAACATACCATTGTTTAAGATCTGAAAAGAGAGTTTTTGTTTATAGATTGTTTTTCTATTATTTTCTGAAAGGAATCCGTACTTTATATGAGAGAAAAACTTCAGAGCTTTACCCTTTCCCAGCTTAAGGATATCGCAAAATCCGCAGGCCTTAAGGGAATAACCGGACTCAAGAAAGAGGAGCTTATCGAGCGCCTTGTTGAGCTTGATGCAAAAATGCAGTCCGAGAAAGCCGCCAGGGAAGCGGAGGAAAAGAAGACCGAATCCAAGCCTTCGGAAAAGAAGACCGAATCCAAGCCTTCCGAAAAGAAAGCTTCCTCCAAAAAAACCGACGAAAAGAAACCGGATGAAAAGAAGCACGCCGGCAAAAAGCGTGAAGAAAAGAAACCCGAGGATAAAAAGCCCGCACTGGAGCCTGCCGGGCAGGAAAAGCCCGCTGAGGAAAAGAAGGGCGATGCTCCCGCAGATGCTGCTAAAAACAGCCGTGCGGAGAATGCATATGTTCCCCAGGAAGGTGACGAGCCCGCATACGGTATCCTTGAGGTCATGCCCGAAGGCTATGGCTTCATCAGATGCGACAATTATCTTCCCGGCGAAAATGACGTTTATGTCTCGCCTGCGCAGATCCGTAAATTCGGACTCCGCACCGGTGATGTGCTTGACGGCGTAAAGAAGGCAAAGAGCCCTTCGGAGAAATTTTCGCCCCTTGTTTTCCTTAATACCGTAAACGGTTATCCTCTTTCGGAAGCGATGAAGAGAGTTGCGTTCGAGAACATGACTCCCATCTTCCCCAACGAGAGGATCCGTATGGAGACCGATGACGAAAAGAATATCGCCATGCGTGTCATGGACCTTGTAAGCCCCGTCGGAAAGGGACAGAGAGGAATGATCGTATCGCCTCCCAAGGCAGGTAAGACTACCCTGCTTAAGTCCGTTGCGCAGAGCATTCTTTTCCATAATCCCGAGACGCATATCATCATCCTTCTGATCGATGAGCGTCCCGAGGAAGTTACCGATATGAAGGAAGCGATCAGGGGCAGGAATGTCGAGGTCATCTATTCTACCTTTGATGAGATGCCCGAACATCACGCCAGGGTTTCCGAGATGGTTATAGAGCGTGCAAGAAGGCTTGTGGAGCACAGGGAGGATGTCGTTATCCTTCTCGACTCCATCACCAGACTTGCCAGGGCATATAACCAGGTCATCCCTCCCAGCGGAAGAACCCTTTCCGGAGGTCTTGATCCCGCGGCGCTCCATATGCCCAAGAGATTCTTCGGTGCCGCAAGAAATATGAGAGAGGGCGGATCACTTACGATACTCGCAACCGCTCTTGTCGAGACCGGATCCAAGATGGACGATGTCGTATACGAGGAGTTCAAGGGAACCGGCAACATGGAAATGATCCTTGACAGAAAGCTTTCCGAAAAGAGGATCTTCCCCGCCGTCGACCTTGCAAAATCCGGCACGAGACGTGAGGATCTCCTTCTTACAAGGGAAGAGCTCCGTGCAATGGAGATCGCCCGCCGTGCGCTCAACAGCCTCAAATCCGACGATGCTGCGGACCGCCTGCTCGAGGAGTTCAAGAATACCCGCTCAAATGCGGAACTTGTGCGCAATATAAATGTAAGAAATCATGTATAAATAACACTTGCAAACACCGCCTGCATCTGATATTATAGAAAAGCTGTTTGTGGCTGCATAAGCAGTGCGGATGAGAACAGACATTATTTACATTTATATAGAGAGGTGAAGAAAATGAAGGAAGGAATACATCCCCAGTATTATCAGGCAACCGTTACCTGCAACTGTGGCAACACTTTTGTAACCGGTTCAACAAGACCTGAGATACACGTCGAGGTTTGCTCCAAGTGCCATTCGTTCTATACCGGCCAGCAGAAGAGCGCAAGAGCCGACGGACGTATTGACAAGTTCAATAAGAAGTACGGTCTTAATAAGTAATTGTAACAAAGGGTTGAGGCCTAAAGCCTCAGCCCTTAATTTTTTTAAGGAGCGGTTATGGCCGGACGTAAAAGATCAAAAGTATATTCCGGGATAGGCGGACAGGCGGTCATCGAAGGCATCATGATGCGTAACGGTGAGAAGTATGCCGTAGCCGTAAGAAGACCCGACGGAAAAGTCGATATCGATACCCAGACCCATAAGCAGTTCATGCAGGGAAGCTTTATATTAAAGGTTCCTTTTCTTCGCGGAATGTTCGTATTCATAGATTCGCTGATGCTCGGAACAAGAGCTATCAATTATTCGGCGGAAGCCTATGATTCGGAAGAAGCCAAGGATTCCGGAACATCGGGATCGGGCGGGGCTGTCGACGGTATCATGAACTCTCTTGTCATGATACTTGCATTTGCGCTTGCGATCGGACTTTTCATTGTCCTTCCGACCTTCCTTGCTTCCGTTTTTGAAAAGAGCATCAGAAATCCTTCGCTAGTTTCCGTTATCGAGGGTGCGATAAGGATCGTTGTCTTTATCCTGTATATGTTCGTTATCGGATTCATGAAGGATATGAGGACCATTTACCGTTATCACGGCGCCGAGCATAAGTGCATCAACTGTATCGAAAGAGGCAAGGTCCTTAATGTAGAAAATGTAAAGAAGAGCTCACGTTTCCACAGAAGATGCGGAACCAGCTTTATGTATATTTCCGTATTCATACGCATCATCATCTTCTTTTTCATAAGAGTTGAGTACATTCCCATGAGGCTGCTCATCAGGATCCTTCTGATCCCCGTTGTGCTCGGAATCTCCTATGAGATCCTGCGCCTTGCCGGAAGAAGTGAGAATATCTTCGTATATATGCTCACATCACCCGGTATCTGGTTCCAGCATCTTACGACAAGGGAGCCCGATGCCAAACAGATCGAGGTTGCCATTGCTTCCGTTGAAGCTGTATTTGACTGGAGAAAATATCTGGCCGACAATTTCGGATTGGAAGTGGATGAAAACGGTGAGATCGTAGGTGCGGTTCCCGGATGGGAAGAGGACGATGATTACGCCGATGAAGACGATTACTTTGAGGGCGAGGATGACCTTGTCTATGCCGAGGATGACAGCGAGTATTATCCCGATGACGAAGAGCCCGATGAGCCCGAAGACGAAGAGTGATATCCTTTGAAAGCATCCGATCTGAAAAAAGAGATATTGAAAAGGCTTGAAAAAGCAGGTATACCCGATGCCGAAACAGACACAAGGATACTGCTTAAAGAGTATGCCGGCATAAGCATTTCGGACCTTTATGCGGATCCGGATAAAGAGCTTCCGGATTCATTTTCGGAGGATGAACTTGAAAAGGCACTGGAGCTGCGGGTAAAAAGAGTTCCTTTGCAGCATATAACCGGCAGGACCGGTTTTATGGGTTTTGATTTTAATGTTTCGCCGGCAGCGCTGATCCCGAGGCCCGATACCGAGATCCTGGCGGAAGAAGCTCTGATCGATCATCACGACGGGTCCCGCATTCTTGACCTGTGCACCGGCAGCGGCTGTATCATCATAAGCCTCCTTGCGCTTATGAACGACTGCTACGGTGTTGCAACCGACATCTCGAAGGATGCGCTTGCCCTTGCGGAAAAGAATGCCTCGGAGATACTCGGTGAAAAAATGGAAAGATTAAGATTATTCGAGGGAGACCTCTACGATGCGGTCCCCGCAGGTGAAAAGTTTGAAGTCATAGTTTCCAATCCGCCTTATATAAGGACTGCGGATATGGAGACGCTCATGCCGGAAGTAAAGGACCACGATCCCGCTATAGCCCTTGACGGCGGCGAGGACGGGCTTGTCTTTTACAGAAGGATAATAGAAGGGGCCGGGGGTTTCCTTTGTCCCGGAGGAGACCTGATCCTTGAGATAGGATTCGATCAGGCCGAAGACGTTACGAAGATCATGAAAGCAAACAGATTTACGGAAGTCCGGACAATCAAAGATTTCGGCGGATGTGACCGCGTTGTCAGGGGAATACTTTCCTCTCTTTAGCCGTGCCTGAATTTACACTGTAATTCTATTCACGGATAAGGAGAAAATCATGTTTGAACAATTGGATGAACTCCTCGGAAGATACGAGGAAATGAACAGGCAGCTCCAGGATCCCGCCATAGCGGGCGACGGAGCAAAGTTCCAGAAGATAATGAAGGAGCAGGGTGCTATAACCCCGCTCGTAAACGCATACAGCGAATATAAGAAGTGCAATACCGATCTTGCCGATGCCCTTGAGATGCTTTCTTCGGAGAATGACGAAGAGATGCGTACGATGCTCAAGGAATCCGTATCGGAGGGTAAGGCACGCATACAGGAGCTTGAAGAACAGATCAAGATCCTTCTTCTTCCCAAAGATCCCAACGATTCCAAAAACGTTATCATTGAGTTCAGGGCAGGTGCAGGCGGAGACGAAGCCGCTCTTTTTGCTGCGGAGCTTTACAGGATGTACGTACACTATGCGGAGAGCCAGGGATGGAAAACACAGCTTATCTCGGCGGATGAGACCGGCATAGGAGGCTTTAAGGACTGCACCATGACCATAATTGGAGACGGTGCATATTCGAGGCTCAAGTATGAGAGCGGAGTCCACAGGGTACAGCGTGTTCCCGAGACGGAAAGCGGCGGAAGGATCCATACATCCACGGCATCCGTTGCGGTAATGCCCGAAGCCGACGAGGATGTTGATATCGAGATAGATCCCAAGGATATAAGGATAGACGTCATGCGTGCCTCGGGAAACGGCGGTCAGTGCGTCAACACCACAGACTCGGCGGTACGTCTTACCCATTTCCCTACGGGGATAGTCGTATATTCCCAGACGGAAAAGAGCCAGATCCAGAATAAGGCCAAGGCTTTCGCACTCCTCAAGGCCAAGCTATACGATATCCAGCAGCAGGAAAAGCACGATGCCGAGGCGGAGCTCAGGAAGTCCCAGATAGGTACCGGAGACCGTTCTGAGAAGATCAGGACCTATAATTTTCCCCAGGGCAGGGTTACGGACCACAGGATAGAACTTACGCTCTATAAGCTCGATAAGATCATGAACGGCGATATCGGGGAGATCATAGACGCCTGCATTGCGGCCGACAGATCGGCCAAGCTTGCCAAAATGGAAGAAAATCAAAATTGAGTATGACATTTTTCTTTAATTTATGATACAATGGATTTTGTATCGGCATTATGTAAACAGGCATTCAGGGGGGATGCCGCATTATTAAGGAGTTTGTCATGTTCAGCGTAGGAGATTATGTAGTCTGCGGAAATAAGGGTGTGTGCAGGGTGGATCAGATATCACCCCTTGATATTTCGGGTGCAAGCAGTGAGGATTATTATATTCTCAAGCCTGTCTACAGCCCGGGCAGTACTGTATATATTTCCATGGAGTCCGCTGACGAGAAGCTCCGTGCGGTACTCACCAAGAAGGAAGCCGACAAGCTTATAAAGCAGATGCCCGGTGTTCTCGATATTACGGTAGATAACGATAAGCAGCTCGAGGGCGAGTACAAGAACTGTATCCGTTCCAATAACGCAATGGATCTGGTCAAGCTCCTCAAGACCATTTACCACAGGCGCGAGGCGAGATTTGCCGCAGGCCGTAAGGAGACCGCACTCGATGCGAAGTATTTCCGCATGGCCGGAGATTACCTCTACGGAGAGCTTGCCATAAGCCTCAATATTCCCAGGGAAGAGGTAGAAGGCTATATCGGAAATACTATTTCCTAAAGGTATTGACATGGGTTATCCCATGTGTTAATATGCATTTTGCGTGTGAAAACACGGACAACAAAGCAGAGCAGCCGCTCTCACCTGCAGGCTAAGCCAAACAGGTCCAGATGTCCGATCACTCTATGATCGAATATTGTAAGCGGCTAACTGCAAGCCGCTTTTTTATTTGTTTGGGGGATATATCAGGAGGTACTTAGTATTAACAACTTATTTATCAATGAACAGATAAGAGACAAGGAAGTCAGAGTCATCGGCGAAGCCGGCAATATGATCGGCATTATGTCCACAAAGGAAGCACTCGCTATGGCTCAGGATGCGGGACTTGACCTGATCAAGATCGCACCCACCGCAACTCCGCCCGTATGTAAGATCGCCGATTACGGCAAGTATCAGTACGAGCAGCTCCGCAAGGAGAAGGAAGCACGTAAGAAGCAGCATCAGGTTGACATCAAGGAGATCCGTATTTCTCCCAACATCGATACCAATGATGTGAACACCAAGATCAACTCCGCAAGAAAGTTCCTTGCAAAGGGTGACAAGGTAAAGGTTACGCTTCGTTTCCGCGGACGTGAGATGGCTCATATGAATACCACCAAGCATGTGCTTGATGATTTCGCTGAGCAGCTTTCGGATGTTGCAGTCATTGAGAAGCCTGCCAAGGTTGAAGGCAGGAGCATAATCATGTTTTTAACGGCAAAGAAAGAAGAAAAGCCGTCAAAAAATAAAGAAGAAGCACCAAAGCAAGATTAGGAGGAAGTAACATGCCCAAGATGAAGACAAGCAGTGCTGCAGCAAAGCGCTTCAAGGCTACAGGCACAGGAAAGCTTAAGAGAAACAAGGCTTATAAGAGTCATATTCTGACCAAGAAGAGCACCAAGAGAAAGAGAAATCTCCGTAAGGCAGCAATGACCGACGCTACCAACGTAAAGAATATGAAGAAGATCCTGCCCTATCTGTAAGGCAGACGCACCCGGCAGCGACATGTGCTGACGGTTAGATTGGAGGAAATTAGAAATGGCAAGAATTAAAGGTGGTTTAAACGCCAAGAAAAAGCACAATCGCGTTCTGAAGCTTGCAAAGGGCTACAGAGGCGCAAGAAGTAATCAGTATAGAGTTGCAAAGCAGTCCGTAATGAGAGCTCTTACCTCATCCTACTCAGGACGTAAGGAGAGAAAGAGAGAGTTCAGAAAGCTCTGGATCACCAGAATCAATGCAGCAGCTCGTATCAACGGTCTTTCATACAGCAAGTTCATGTACGGTCTCAAGAAGGCAGGCGTTGACATGAACAGAAAGATGCTCGCTGAGCTCGCAGTAAACGATGCAGCCGGATTCGCATCACTTGCTGAGATGGCTAAGAAAGAGATTGCTTAACTAAAAGTCAATATGGCTTTACATAAAAAGACAGCCCGTGTGGCTGTCTTTTTTGTAAGGAATATTGAAATGAGGGAAGTGATCAGGCTTTGTCGGCAAGGACTTTAAGAAGGTATTCGTAGGTGCGGCGGGTGGAGGAGATGGAGAGGCGCTCGGCGGGAGAGTGGATGTCCTGCATATCGGGGCCTATTGACACTGCGTCAATGTCAGGCGCCTTGTCCATAAAGAAGCCGCATTCGAGACCCGCATGGATGGCTTCGACCTTGGGAGCGTATCCGTACATCTCAGTGAAGACTCGGACCATCTTGTCGCGAAGAGGTGAATCCGGAGCGTATTTCCATCCGGGATATACTCCGGTGACTTTATTTGTTCCTCCGAATCCGGAGGTTATTATTTTGAGATCTTCAATAAGGGCATCTCTTTCCCGCGCAATGCTGCTTCGGACGGAGAATTCGGCATGAAGCTTTCCTTCCTGTATGTCGATGATGCCGAGGTTAAGGGAGGTCTGTACCAGTCCTTCTATGTCCCCGCTCATTGAGGTCACGCCGTTTGGAAGTGCTTTCAGAAACTCCGATGCCTTCCTTGCACTTAAGGATATGCTGACGGACGCCCGGGCTTTTGAGGTAACAGAGAATTCAAAACCCGGATCGGTGGTTTTGAAGCTTTCCTTTAATCTCTCTGCTTCGGCTTTTACGGTTTCGGTGACGGTATCGCCGCTGCTTTCGGGAACGCAGACGGTAACACTGCACCATGAGGGGATCGCGTTATCCGCATTTCCTCCTTTGATGTCTGTGATCACAGCGTCCGGAATGCAGCCCAGTATCCCGCCGATGACTTTGATCGCATTTGCCCTGCCGAGGTGTATCATCTGACCCGAATGTCCGCCGGTAAGTCCGGAAACGCTTATCTCGAAGCAATTGTCTCCCGAAGGAGCGGATGAATCGGGATCGAGGAAGCAGGAAACTCTTGCTCCGCCTGCACATCCTACGGTGAAGATCCCTTCATCCTCTGAATCAAGATTGATCAGCCTGCGGTTCTTTATATTGCGTATATCAAGTCCGGAAGCACCTTCCATTCCGGTTTCTTCGTTGGCGGTGATTATGACTTCCAGATCGGGGTGGGGGATGTCATCAGCTTCCAGTATCGCAAGTGCCATTGCAACGGCTATTCCGTTGTCACCGCCTAGTGATGTTTTATGTGCACCGATAAGGTCTCCCTCAACGAAAACATCGAGAGGAGTTGTTTTCATATCTATTCCCGATCCTTCTTCACATACTGCGACCATATCCATATGTCCCTGAAGGATCACGCCGGGCCGGTCTTCGTATCCCGGAAATGCCGGCTTTTTAAAGATGATATTTCCGGCCGCATCGGCTATATATTCCAGGTCATTTTTTTTTGCGAAAGCGATGAGATATTCCCTGATGCCGTCAAGGTTATATGAACCGTGAGGGATCTGTGTTATCTCTTCGAAATACCCGAATACTTTTTCGGGTTTAAGTGAATCCAGTACTGCCATTTTTTGTCTCCCGTAATCTCTTAAAAACTTCATTTATCATAAACCTTTATGAGGGAGATAAAAAGAGGTCTTTTCTTTAATTTACGGCTCATTGAGCGTAATTTATGGTATAATTTACATAACTTTGTGAATGTATCTCTTGAGGGGGCATAAATGAAAGTTACCATTCTGGGCGCAAGAGGTTCTATTCCCACCGAAGGAAAGGATATGCTTGAATTCGGAGGCGGTACTTCGTGCGTACTCGTAGAAAACCACGATCAGGCTATCTATCTTGATGCCGGAACGGGTATGATATGCACTCCCGACATCGGAGATAAAGCTATTTCTGTTCTGCTGACTCATCCGCATCTGGATCACATTCTGGGATTTCCTTTCTTCCCGTATATTTCAAATAAAGACAGGAAGATTGATATCTATGCGGGAAAATGCGGAGATCTCGGCACATTTGAACAGCTTGAGGCGCTTTATAAGAATCCTTTCTGGCCGTGCGGACTGAAGGATTATCCTTCGGATGTGTCATTTCATGATATTGAGTTTCCTTTGAATATCGGAGCGTTTACCGTTACGGGCATGCCTTCGGTTCATCCCGGCGGATCGCTTGTTTACAGGCTTGAGACGGACGGTCGCTCGGTCGTATATGCAACGGATTACGAATACGAAGAAGACAAGGTTTCGGAGCTTATAGAGTTTTCACATGACTGTGACCTTCTTCTTTTTGATGCGCAGTATACCGATGAAGAATTCGAAGCAAGAAGAGGATTCGGACATTCGACGGTCGCACAGGGCATGATGATAATGGAAAAGTCCGGTGCGAAGAACATACGCTTTGTACATCACGATCCCAGGCACACCGATGATTTCCTCCGTGAGATGGAAAGACCGATAAAGTGTGCGACGGCTGCATTTGCCAGAAAAGATGAGGTGATCATCCTTTGAGTGATAACGAGTTAAGAAACAGCATAGGCGAGACGGGCTATACGCTTGACCGGATGATACGCATCGCGCTGGATCTTTCGGCGGAGAATGATTTTGACCTCCTGATGCAGAAGATCCTTCTTGAAGCGATGGATATATGCCACTGTGATGCCGGTACGGTTTATGTTCTTGAAGAGGATCATCTGAATTTCCATACGGTCCTTACCAAGTCGCTCGGAACCAGTCTCGAGGAACAGAACCGCAACAAGAATCTTCCTCCCGTTCCTCTTGGAAGAAAGAACGTCTGTGCATGTGCGGCTCTTGATAAAAAGAGGATCAATATCCCCGATGTTTACGAATCCAAGGATTATGATTTTACCGGAGCCCAGAAGTACGATGCGATAACACATTACAGAACCGGCTCCATGCTCGTTATTCCGATGGATGATGACAAGGACGATATCATCGGAGTGCTTCAGCTCATAAATGCACAGGACGAAAACGGCAGGACGATCCCCTTCGATCCGGCTTACGAGCAGATAATTTCGGCACTCGCTTCACTGGCCGCGGTGAGCCTGAATAACCACCAGCTTGCACAGGAAGTAACGGATACGCTTCATTCATTTGTCGAGGTCATGGTAGATGCGATAGATGCAAGAAGCGCATACAACGCAAACCACACAAGAAGCATGGTAAGGTATGCGGGAAGATTCATTGACTGGCTGAAGGAAACCGGTAACCCGTGGACATTTACGGATGACCAGAGGGATGCATATCTGATGAGCATCTGGCTTCACGATATAGGAAAGCTGATCGTTCCGCTTGAGGTGCTCGATAAGCCGGACAGGCTGGGACCTCTAAAGAGTTTGATCAAGAGCAAGGTTGACATCGCATGTCTGATGGAGAAGGTGGAGAGCCTTCAGAATCCGGACCGTATCTCCGAATGCAATGCAAGGATCGATACGATCAGGAATGCATATGAAGTTATTGAAAAAGCAAATACCGCGGGCTTCCTTCCCGATGAAAGGATAGAGGAGCTTAAAGGATTTGCAGGTATAAAGATAAAGAATGCCGAAGGAGCGGAGATACCGCTTCTGGATGAAAAGGAAGTCGAAGCGATAACCATCCGAAAAGGAACGCTCACCGATTCCGAAAGACAGCAGGTTCAGAGCCACGTTGTATATACAAGGCGAATGCTGGATAAGATGCATTTTAAAGGTATCTACAAGGAAGTTCCTTTCTGGTCGGGATCCCATCATGAATTCCTGAACGGAAAAGGATATCCGAAGGGACTTTCGGCAGATGAACTTCCGGATCAGTCAAGGCTTCTTACGATCATCGATGTATATGATGCACTGACGGCGGAAGACAGGCCTTATAAGCCGCCTATGCCACCCGAGAAAGCGTTTGAGATCCTTCGCAGTATGAGGGATGACGGACAGATCGACGGAAAGCTTCTCGATGAATTCATTGAGAGCGAAGCCTGGAAAAAAGAAGAGTGATCGATAGACTCTGTAAATACACACTGATCAATTAATAAACTGTGAAAATCATAGAATGATACACGGGGGAAATTATGAAAAAAACACTAGATAAAAAGAAGATCATCATCCTTGCAGTGATCCTTGCAGTGATCATTGCTGTGGTTGTCGGACTGCTGATACGTAAGAATGCGATAAGCGCAACGACAATGAGAGTCATCCGATACGAGGGAACCGTTAACCTGAAGGATGACGGCGTTCTCAAAACCCTCAGGGAGAATCTCAGACTGAACAGCGGAAACGAGATCGATACCGATGCACAGAGCCTTGTATCGATAAGCCTTGACGAATCCAAGGTCGTTACCGTTGATGAACTGTCCAGTGCGGACTTCAGCCAGAGCGGAAAGAATCTCAACCTTAACCTTAAGAGCGGTTCGCTGTATTTCGATGTTCAGAAACCTCTTGCTGCTGATGAAAATTTCGATATATCTACTTCGACCATGATAGTCGGTATCCGCGGAACCTCGGGATGGGTCAGCTGTGTTGACGGAGTCGAAAGCTTTATCCTTACAGATGGTCATGTACATATCATCGGAACCAACCCCGTTACCGGAGAGGTTAAGGAGATAGATGTCAATCCCGGACAGAGAGTAACCGTATATCTGTACAATGACAAAACCGTGGACAGCATCATGTTCACCGTTGAGGATATAACCGAGCGTCAGGCTCCCGAATTTATTCTTAATATCCTGAGAAACGATTCCGCACTTCTTGACAGGGTATGTGCAGCTACAGGATGGGACAAGAACTGGATCCTCGGCATTGTCGAAGAAGATCCTGCTGTCGTAACTCCCGAGCCCGAACCCGAGCCCAATCCTGAACCCGAACCTGCTTCGACCGAGTCCGGACATGAGCATGTATATTCTTCCGAAGTTACAAAGCCTGCCACCTGCGGAAAACCCGGCGTGATGACATATACCTGTGAATGCGGAGATACCTATACTGAAGAGATCCCTGCAACAGGAAATCACAGCTATACTTCAAACGTGACAACACCCGCAACATGTGCCGTTCCCGGTGTTATGACATATACCTGTTCCGTATGCGGAGACAGCTATACCGAAGTTATACCCGCAACCGGTGAGCATGACTTCCAGGGCGGAGACTGCCAGCATCCGATGATCTGTACAGTGTGCGGTGCTGAGGGACCTTTGGGTGAGCATCAGATGGCGACAATCCACTGTAATGCGGAGACTCATGAGGAACAATACGCTCCGAATCCTCAGTTTCCAACAAATACTGTCACGATTACGGTGGTTGATAAGCCCGAACATGACGAAACCCTTTGCCTGATCTGCGGATACAGACCGTAAATGGAATTTTTCATGCAGCGGGACGGATGTCGTATCAAAATATAATTATTTGAGGCACTGATGAAAATATTTCAAAACGAAAGATCAAGAACACTGATCATATCCCTTCTGTCATCACTCGTCCTTACGCTTCTCATAGCAGCGGGCGGGGTGCTTGACAGAGTGGACCTGTGGGCACAGGATTCATGGTTTCAGAGCGACAAGGCTCTGGACGGTGAGATCATTGTGATAGGTATCGATGATGCTTCGCTTGATGAGCTCGGACCCTACAATACCTGGGACCGTACCTATATGGCTGCTGCTCTGGAAAAGCTTGCCGAAGATCCGGAAATGAAGCCTGCTGTTGTTGCGATAGATACTCTTTACATCGAAGAATCGACGCCCGAAGCCGACGGAAGACTTGCGGATGCTGCGGCGGAACTTGGTAATGTCGTAACGGCTTCCTTTGCCACCATCGGTTCCAAGGTCATAACCGAAGGCAATAATACTTATTTTGCCACAGATGCGGTTCTGACTTATGAAGAGCCCTATGATGCACTAAGGGACGTTACTACCCAGGGACATATAAATGCAATGTACGATACCGACGGAATACTCCGTCATGCGCTTTTGTATGTCAAGCCCGAGGGCAATACCGTTTATTCGATGGCTTACGAAACAGCCAGGCTCTACGGTGAATACAACGGCTTTGAGATACAGATGCCTCCCGCAAGCTCGGGCGGTCATTACTATGTTACGTATTCGGCCAAGCCCAGGGGATATTATGACGGTTATTCCTTTTCGGACCTGATAAACGGAAGGATAGATCCTCAGAATTATGCCGGTAAGGTGGTATTTATCGGACCCTACGCAAAGGGACTTCAGGACGAATACTTTACGACCATCGAGCGTTCAAAGCTGATGTACGGTGTCGAGTATCAGGCCAATGTCGTACAGATGATACTTGAATCCAATTACAAGACGGAAGTCGGAAAATTCCCGCAGGCCATAGTTCTTTTCATCGTATGCTTTGCATTATTCCTTCTTTTCCAGAAGGTGGGCATCAAGCTCTCGACTGTCATCGCCGCGGCGGCAGCGGTGCTCAGCATCGGTATCGAATACGTTCTTTTCAATGTGAAGATCGGCGGAGTGGGGCATGTCCTTCATCCTCTGTGGCTTCCGGTCGGAATACTTGTTTTCTATATTGCTTCGATAGTCATCCACTATGTGAAATCAACGCTTGAAAAGAGACGTGTGACCAGGACATTCGAAAGATACGTTGCTCCCGAGATCGTACGTGAGATATTAAAGGACGGAACCGAGGCGCTTTCACTCGGTGGAAAGACAGTCGATATCGCAGTCCTTTTCGTAGACGTAAGAGGCTTTACCACGATGTCCGAAAGACTCGATCCGGAGAAGGTTGTTTTTATCCTCAACAAATATCTGACCATGGCGAGCGGATGCGTTGAAGCCACGGGCGGAACTCTCGATAAGTTCGTCGGAGACGCGATGATGGCATTCTGGGGCGCGCCTCTTCCCCAGGAAGATCCTGTCATGAATGCGGTAAAGACCGCAATGGGAATCGTCGAGGGTTGCGCAAGGGTTTCCGAAGAACTTAAGGCCGAGATCGGTGAAGAGCTCCGGGTAGGTGTCGGTGTCAACTACGGTCCTGCAGTCGTCGGAAATATGGGTGCGGAAAAGCACATGGATTACACTGCGATAGGAGATACGGTAAATACCGCAGCCAGACTTGAAGCAAATGCACCGGGCGGAAAGGTGTATATCAGCCGCAGTGTTGCGGATGCTCTTGAAGGACGCATCACATACACTTCGCTCGGCGATACGATCAAGCTTAAGGGCAAAGCCGAAGGCTTCGAGGTTCTTGAGCTTAATTCCATAAAATGATCTGCCGGATATGAGGCATTTACGAGGAGTATATGGTAACCAACGACGAAGGCTTAGTACATTTTAAACATAACATCATGGAGGAGGTCTGCAGGCTTGCCTGGGATTCAAACCTCAATGAAGATACCAAGGCTGCACTGGTAGAGAAGATCATTCCCGGACCGAAACCGCTGTTCAGATGCTGCATCTACAAAGAGCGTGAGATTGTCCGTGAGAGGATACGTCTTGCATGCGGGCTGGATACATCGGACAATATCGGATCCGATAATTATGTGCAGGTCATTCATGCGGCATGTGACGAGTGCCCCCTGTCCGCTTATTCCGTCACGGACAACTGCAGGTTCTGTCTCGGAAAGGCCTGTATCAATTCGTGCAAATTCGGTGCCATCAGCCCCGGTGACATACGTATGCATATCGATCCCGCAAAGTGCAAGGAATGCGGGATGTGTGCCAAGGCCTGCCCCTTCGGTGCCATCGTCCATCTTCAGCGTCCCTGCAAGAAGGCCTGTCCCGTCGGTGCGATAACATATGATGAATACGGAATCTGCAAGATAGACGAGTCAAAATGCATCAACTGCGGTCACTGCATACACAGCTGTCCCTTCGGTGCGATAGGCTCCAAGACTTATCTTGTTCCGATAATAGAGGACATCCTTGCGGGAAAAGAAGTAATAGCCATGGTCGCTCCCGCAATCGAAGGACAGTTCGGTGAAGATATCGATATGGCTTCGATAAAGGCGGCGCTTTTAAAGCTCGGTTTTTCCGATATGGTCGAAGTCGGGCTCGGCGGTGACATGACCGCCGCATTTGAATCTCATGAATGGAGCGAAGCCAGAAAAGAAGGCAGGAAGATGACCACCTCCTGCTGTCCCGCATTCATAAATATGCTCCGCAAGCATTTCCCCGACCAGTACCGTGACAATAAGTCCACGACCGTTTCCCCGATGTGCGCGATATCCAGATATCTTAAGCTCACACATCCCGGATGCACCACGGTCTTTATCGGACCCTGCATTGCCAAGAAGGCGGAAGCAAGGGAAGAGCGCATTCCCGACAATGCGGATTATGTTATCACGTTCGGTGAGCTGAGGGCACTCTTAAGGTCAAGGGATGTGGCACTCGAGCATGTGGACGGCGAGTATCAGCTTGCATCTTCATACGGAAAGAAATTCGCATCCAGCGGCGGTGTTGCGGGTGCGGTGCTCGAATGCATGCGGGAAAGAGGAGAGGATACATCAGATATAAAGCTTTTAAAGGTTGCGGGCGGAGAGGATTGCCGCAAGGCTCTTCTTATGCTTAAAGCCGGAAAACTCGAAGAGGATTTCATAGAAGGAATGGTATGTCCCGGCGGATGCGTGGGAGGACCTTCCAAGCATGCGACGGAGGCTGAGATAACCAAAGCAAGAAACAATCTTCTTGCAAAGGCCGATGACCGTAAGATACTTGAAAACCTTAAGGATTATCCCATGGATAAGTTCTCCATGAACCGTCACGGACATATGGACCCCGAGCTGGTAAAGCAGGTTTTTCCCGATTGAGAGCGGAGAATTTTAGCGGGAGTCATATGAATCGAAATGTGGAAAATATGACGTGATTGTGGTATTTTATATTTACTTACGTTTGGCAGGTTTATCCCGGCATTTGACCGGGAGTAAGTTCGATTATATGTTGTGTGCGACTGTAGTATATCGGTAGTACATCAGCTTCCCAAGCTGAGGAGGCGGGTCCGACTCCCGTCAGTCGCTTTTCCGGAAACCTTGTGATCCCAGGATTGCGAGGTTTCCCTTGCATTAAGATAAAACATATCTTGTGAGTGGGTTTTTAGGAGGTAGTTATGGGGCTTGTTTCAACAAATGACAAATGTATAGGCTGTAACAAGTGCATCAGAGCCTGCAGCAGTATGGGCGCAAATGTTGCGACCGAAAAAGGCAGGGGAAATATTATTGATGTCGATCCCGAAAGATGTATAGCCTGCGGTGCATGCCTTGATGCATGCGAGCACGGAGCAAGGGAATATACCGACGATGTCGAGAGATTCTTTGATGACCTCAGAAAAGGTGTTAGGATCTCGGTTCTTATCGCCCCCGCTTTCCTTGCCAACTATCCGAGGGAGTACGAGAAGTATCTCGGAATGCTCAAAAAGCTCGGCGTAAACAGATTCATCAGTGTATCCTTCGGCGCCGATATCTGCACCTGGGGATATATCAAATACATTACCGAGAATAAGTTCCTCGGCGGAATCTCACAGCCCTGTCCCGCGGTTGTCGGATATATTGAGCGTTATACTCCGGAGCTTATCCCGAAGCTCATGCCCGTTCAGTCTCCGATGATGTGTGCCGCGATCTATCTGAACAAGTATATGCACGTAAGCGACAAGCTTGCATTCATCAGCCCCTGTATAGCGAAAAAGAATGAGATAGACGATCCCAACAACAAGGGATATATCTCTTACAATCTTACCTTCAAACATCTTGTCGAATATCTCAGGAAGAATCCCGTGAGCGGAGCTTCGCCTTACAAGGATGAGATAGAATACGGTCTCGGATCCATCTATCCCATGCCCGGAGGATTAAAGGAGAACGTTTACTGGCTGCTCGGGGAAGATGCCCTTGTAAGACAGATGGAAGGCGAGCATCATATGTATGAGTATCTTCAGCACAATAAGGAACTCCTCAAGTGCGGAAGATCTTCCTACCTGTTCGTTGATGCCCTCAACTGCACCAACGGATGTCTCTACGGAACCGGAACGGAAGTACGTGAAGATATGAGAGAAGATGTCTTCATGGCCATCCAGAAGATCAAAGCCGACAGCAAGAACCATTCCAGGAAGTCTGCATGGGGAAGGGAACTTACTCCGGAAAAGAGACTTGCGGCACTCAATAAGCAGTTTGCCGATCTTAACCTGAATGATTTCCTCAGGAAGTACACTGACAGAAGCGCGCAGTGTAAGGTCAAGACGCCGAGTGCGAAAGAGCTTGACGATATCTTCAGACAGCTCAAGAAGGACACTCCCGAAAAGCGTTCCATTGACTGCGGATGCTGCGGATACGAATCCTGCGAAGAAATGGCAGTTGCGATCTACAACGGATTCAACCATATCCATAACTGCGTACACTTCATCAAGGACCGCGCGTACGAAGAGAAGGATAAGGCTCTTGAACTTTCGGAAGAAGTTACAAGGACCCAGGATGCGATGCGCGACAAGAAGCTCTCCATCGCGGATGAGATCAGTTCCGATTTCGATACCATGAGAAATACCATCGGACAGATCGAAGAGACCAGTAACGAG
>JAEEQL010000008.1 GCA_016285265.1 Lachnospiraceae bacterium | reverse complement strand
ATACCAAGATCGGAAACCTCGCAGGTGATGTGGAGGTCTGGCATAACATGTCCAACGGTTATGACCTCGATGCAACCTGGGATCCGATAAATATCGGCGCGAACAATTGGATGGTAGTCGACCTGACCTTTACCGCTTCCCAGTCGATCGATGTCGCAGAGTGGGCTTTCCATCTGGGAGGGGACGGACAGTATACGAACGGTGTATGCTTCCCGGCGGGAACCGTGATCGAATTCGACAATATGTCTCTTGTTGACGAAACGTCAAATGAGCACGATTACCATGAACAGCGCGCATTCGAAAGGTCTTCCATCCTTGTTAACCAGATCGGTTATATCCCCGGAATGAAAAAGACGGCGGTGCTTGTCTGCGATTCGAAGACTCCTGTGGATTTTTACATAGCCGATACTTCGGACGAGGCGGTCTATAAAGGTAAGTCGCTCGTGTTCGGTTACGATGAGGATTCCGGGGATAATGTCCATACCCTTGATTTCTCGGATTTCGATACTCCCGGAACATATGTAATCTATGCCGAGGACGGAAGCTTTTCGAGGGCTTTCGGGATCGGCGTATCGAGGACGTATTCATCCATGCTCTATGATTCTCTGAACTATTTCTACCAGAACAGATCCGCGATAAATATTGAGAGCAACTATATATCGTCACTTCCCGTCGGCGGCGGATCGCCCGATTTACTTGCAAGAACTGCGGGCCACAATCCCGATAATGCTTCTTATCTGAACGCATGGGGCAATTTCGGACTTTCGGGTTCCTACGATGTAACGGGCGGCTGGTACGATGCAGGTGACCACGGAAAGTATGTCGTAAACGGCGGAATAAGTGTATGGATACTCCAGAATATGTACGAGAACGCACTTGCCACCGGAATGGAAACCGCATTTGCCGACGGCACGATGCTGATCCCCGAGAATTCCAACTCATATCCCGACCTTCTCGATGAAGCGAGATGGGAAATGGAATGGATGCTGAAAATGCAGATCTCCGGCGGAGAATATGACGGAATGGTCTTCCACAAGGTGACCGATGAAAAGTGGACCGGCCTGGCGGTTGCTCCCGCAGACGATCCCCAGCCGAGAGTCCTGTATCCTCCCACGACCGCAGCAACGCTTAACCTGGCTGCCTGCGCAGCACAGAGTGCGAGACTCTGGAGAGGCATCGATGATGCCTTTGCGGATGAGTGTCTTGCCGCTGCTGAAAGGGCTTATGACGCAGCACTTAAGTATCCCGATCTGTATGCTCCGATAGCGGATACTCCGGGTGGCGGTGCATACGGAGATGACAATGTAAGTGATGAATTCTACTGGGCTGCCTGCGAGCTTTATGTCACAACGGGCGAAGCCGGATATCTGGATGATGCGTCAGAGTCATCTTTTTACCTGAAGGTTGTCACAGACCTTTCCGGAGGTGAGAGTGTGGATACCTTCGGTGCGTTTGACTGGGGCCACACCGCATCGCTCGGAACATTATCCCTAATCGTCACGGATAACGGTCTTTCCGATAAGGATAAAGAAACCGCGACAGGTAACCTCCGTGCCGCCGCAGATGTCATGGTCACCATGGAAGCCGGGCAGGGCTACGGAATTCCCTATGGTTCGAGCACTCTTTCATCCACGGATGCATCGGTGGGATATCAGTGGGGTTCGAATTCATTCATCCTTGATAATTCAATGATCCTTGCCTATGCATATCTTAAGACCGGAGATATACAGTACTTAAATGCCGCAATCTCGGCAATGGATTACATACTCGGCAAGAATGCCAATGATTACTCATACGTAACGGGTTACGGAAGCCACTTTGCGATGTATCCCCACCACAGATTCTGGGCAAATCTCATTGATGACAGTTTCCCCACGGCTCCCGCGGGAGTTCTTGTCGGCGGTCCCAACAGCGGAATGCAGGATCCCTGGGTAAGAGGCATGGGATGGAAGAAGGGAACGATACCTCCGGCAAAGTGTTACCTTGACCATATTGAGGCATATTCCGCCAATGAATGTGCGATCAACTGGAACGCACCTCTGGCGTGGATGACCGCGTTCATTGCGGGCAATACCGAAGGAATAGCGGTTGGGGCTCACGGACTTACAACGGGATATGTCACCCAGGATAATATGTCGGTGGGCGGAACCGAGACCGGAGCATCCGTGCAGGGCACAGGTTCCGCGGCGGGACAGGGTGGTACGGTCGTATCCTCCGCACCCGCAGGGGCAGCACCGGCAGGCACACCTTCCGCTCAGGAAGATAAGACGGATGATCTGGCGGGAGTGCTTAAGATCGCGATAATCGTATTCGGCGTGATAGCCGTTGTCATACCCACGGAAGTTTTTATCTACAAGCTTGTGCTGCTCAAAAAGAGCGGTAAAAAGGAAGATGAAAAGAAAGAATAGCCGAATAATTGCTCAATTCAGTTCGGAAATTGCTCAAATCCGCAAAAATATTGAACTGAAAGCGGCATAAAGGTAATATTTCACGTGGGGAAAGAAAGGGTATTAGTTTTGTCTAGGTCATTTTGGGGTATTTGTTATAAATGCAGAAAAAGAGCAACCGGTCTTGGTATGCTCTTTTTTGCGTTGTGTATTACTTTATCCCTTTCGGGCTGTGCAAATGATGCGGGCGAAGAGGAACTCGTCCTCCTTTACGGTGAGGAAGAGACCGTGGAAGTTGCCGGTGACCTTCCCGTAGAATACACGGATGTTGTCAAGACAGAGTCCATATCCGTAAGATACCGCGCTGCCGTTACCGTCGATCTTTCGTTTGATGTCGAAAGAGTCAAGATAGACTCCGTACTTGTCACCAACGGGGAAGCCGTAAAGAAAGGCCAGCTCCTTATTTCCCTTGTGAGCAACACGGATATTGAAGCCGAACGGGAAAATATTCTTTACGAGATTGAAAGACTTGAGCTTCAAAAGGCACGGACTCTCGATGAAAAGGAATATGATATAACGCTTGCGCGTTTCAATATAGCCGTTGACGGAAGACTGGGCGTCAGGGAGAAGGAAGAAAAGGAAAAAGAAGCTCTCGAGGAGATTGACAAACAGTATTATTACATTCTCCAGGGCTACGATGACGATATAGCAATCAAGTATCTTGAGCTTCAGTATCTTGAGCAGAGCAATGCGGATCACAATATCTACGCTCCCATGGACGGCATAGTCGAGTATTTGAGAGAGGGCCTTGAGGGAACAACCTCCGTCATAGGCAAGACTGTCATCACATTGAAGGACCCGGAGGATATGTACTTTTTCGCGTCCGACCCCCTTGCGGTCACTTATCTTGAAGGCATGGAGAGCGTGCTGATCATACCGAACAGTTCATCCGGAATTCAGTATGAAGCGGTTCCCGAGGTTCTTGAAGACGGATCCGGACTTAAGTTCATCCTCACAGGTGACAGTGCCACCGAATCCATCGCAGAGGGCACGAACGGGTATATAACGATCGAACTGGGAAGAAGGGACAATGTACTGAGCGTTCCTAAGGCTGCTATTCACAGGGCCGGCGATCAGACATATGTTTATGTTGTTGACGAGGACGGATACAGACGCTACAGGGATGTTACGATAGGACTTGAAGGCGATACGAGAACGGAGATCATTTCCGGACTCGAAGCGGGAGAAAGGGTTGCGGTCAATTTCTGATGATCATCGGAAGAAGACAGTTTAATAAGATAAAGGGAATGCTCGCGATAGGGCTTTCTTTTGTCATGCTCCTTTCCGGATGCGGAAGCGCTGCGCAGGCCGAGCCCGAGATCGAACTCATAGATCCCGTATCTTCCGCAAGTATCACCGAGGTTGCCGTAAGACGCACAATCCGCAGGTATGAGGTTCTCGACGGAGGCGTGTTCCCTGTTGTATCGGAATACTCAACGGCGGCCGGAATGAAAGCGGCGGATATAGGCTTTTTCCCGGGTCAGAGCGTAAACCGCGGAAGCGTTCTCTTTTCCGGCGATATGCAGGATTATATCGACCAGGAAGAGGCTGCGAGAGATGCGCTCTATAACCTGATAATCAATTACAACGATAACTGGGCCGTCAATACGCTCAGGCTGAAGGAACTCAACAATTACATAAGCTCCAGGGAATCGCAGCTGGAAAATGATCCTGTTCTTGCCTGTGATGTCCAGAGGGTAATGTTTGAAAGAGATCTTCTTAAGCAGACGATGGAAGATGACGAAGCGATATTCATGCTTGATGCAAAGCATTTGAACGACACGCTTTACAGGATTACCGTCAATGAAGCAAAGAGGCGGGTCACATCCTATATGAGCGGAACCGTGGTCGCGGTCAACACCGCATCTCCCGGAGCACAGATCTCCGAGGGAACAAGCGTTGCCGCCGTTACCGACGGGCACAGCATCAATATTCTTGCCGACTACAGATCTGCAAGAGAGCTTAATTCGGCAATAGATGTTTATGCGATAGTTGACGGAAAAAGATATGAGATCACGCATATTCCCTATTCGGCAAGCGAATACAATGCGCTGAAGGCATCGGGAAGTGACGTTTATTCCGTTTTCCGCATTGATGATCCTGACGGCCTGGTCCGTGCGGGACAGAAGGCATCCGTGGTCGTTCTTTACGATCAGAAGGATGATATACTGTCCGTTTCGAATGAATGCATTCACAGGGACAGCAGCGGATTCTATGTAAATCTCGCATCCGGCGAAAAGTCATATATCTCAAAGGGCATCACTGACGGAATGTTTACCGAGGTCCTCAGCGGTGTGAACGAAGGCGATGTGATCCTTCTCGACAGCTACAACGAAGCTCCCGAGAATGTGGCCACCCTGGCAAGGGGAGATTATTATCTTTCCTACGAAGGAACCGGATATCTGTATTATCCCGACATAACCAATGTCACCAACGATGTGCAATACGGAACCGTCACCATGACAGAGAAAAAGGTGACACAGGGACAGAGGGTGAAGAAGGGCGATGTCATCGCATACATCACCGTATCTCCCAACAGTGTAAGACTTGAAGAGCTTTCGCTCAGACTTATGAGGCTTACCGAAAAGAGACAGGATGCACAGGAAGCCGCAGACGATCCGGGCAATTACTTCCTCGGAGAGGATGTGCAGAGACAGCTCGATAATATGGTCTCATCCCTGGACAGACAGATAGAGGATGTTACCGAACAGATATCGGAGATACAGGCGGCATATTCGATCACCGCTTTTAAATCCCCCGTTGACGGAGTCATCGGATACATCACCGATCTTTCCGACGGATCCGTCTTAAAGCCCGGTGAAAGGATCGCAACGGTTGCATCGATCTCATCGGAATATCTCTACGCAATGAATGAAGGTAAGTCCCTTCTTTACGGAATGGAGCTTACCGGTGAATATACAAATCCGGCTACCGGCGATGTTGTAAGCTTTCCCCTTACCGTATCGAGTGCTTCGTTCGGAGCCGTTAGCCAGGAACTTGCTTCCGACAGGGTTTTCGTAATGCCCGCAGCAGGAGTTACGCTTCCCGGAGGAGCATACGATCCCGACGCCGAGATCTCCGCAGAGATCACCGCGGGTGAATCATTCACCCCTTCCAATCCATGGGAAGAGTGGATCGCCCAGCAGGAAGCGGAAAACGCACCGGCCAAGCAGTCTTATAAACTTACCGGATATCTTCAGTATGAATCAGATGTCATACTCGTTCCCGCCAAGGCAGTCACGATCGTCGGAAAGCAGGCGTATGTCACGGTTTTGGAGGACGGAAAGTATATCAAAAAAGGATTTATCGCGGGCGGTATCAATCCCGTCAGAAGCGTGACCATAAACGGCACTGCATATATCTGGGCCATCGAAGGCCTGGAAGAAGGAATGGTGATAGTTTACTGATGCTTTTCCTAGAACTTCAGAAGATCAGGAATAAAAAATGGATGTTTGCATGTCTCCTTCTCGGAGCCGTGCTGCTTTTTGCGTCCGCGGTGAGCTTCCCCATTTACAGGACGGCGGTTCTCGACCGTATGCTTGAAGACCAGCTCGAAGAGTATATAACCGGCACGGGCAGGTGGCCCATGCAGATGAACTTTTCATTCCAGGTCGGTAAGAGCGCCAATATGGATGCTTTCGACAAGAACCTGTCAGGCGCACTTTCGGCATATTCCGCTATCGGAATTCCCGAGTACAGGACCATCTGCTATTATTCGACTCTGGGCTCGGCCTGCACACCTGAGCTGTCCAGAGGGGACGATGCCGAGTTTTCCCTCAAGGTGGCTTCTCTTTCGGAACTTGAAGACCACATCAAACTGATAGACGGAAGACTCTGGGAGGATGAGGATCCTTCCGACGGCACCATGGATGTCATAGTCAGCGAACAGACATTCCTTGCATCGGGTATGATCATCGGGGATGTGTTCTCTTTTTCCAATATCGCACCCAGGGGTACGGATTCGATCAGGCTTAAAGTAGTCGGAGTCTTTGACGCCGAGGATCCTTCGGATGTCTACTGGCAGAAGGAGACCAGATTCTTTTCCAATGCTCTTTTTGTCAGATCGGATCTTTTTATGGATTACTTCATCCATAACCCCGACAGATCCAAATTTTCAATAAACTGTAACATCTACGATCAGTTTGATTACGAGACGCTTGATGCTTCACAGGCGGCTCTGGTACTTGAATCCACGGAAAAATATCTGAACGGTTCATGGGGCGGCCTCACTTCCGTTCCCGATTATAAGGAGGTGCTTGAAAAGCATGAGAGCATGAGGCGCAGGATCTCCGTATCCCTTCTTCTGCTCGAGATACCTCTTCTCCTTCTTCTTGCGGCATTCATACTGATGATCTCCGGACAGCTTTATTCAATGGAAGAAAATGAGATCTCCATGTATAAGAGCAGAGGCGCGTCTTCCGGCCAGATCTTCCTTCTTTATCTGCTTCAGAGCTTCCTGATAGCAGCCGCCTCGGCATGCATCGGAGTACCGCTCGGAATGCTTGCGTGCAGGGGACTCGGAAGCGCGAGCTCCTTCCTTGAGTTCGGAATAAGACGTGAACTCAATATCGTATTTACCGGTGAAGCGTTTATCTATACGCTTGTATCCGCAGCCGTTTGTATCATTATCATGACCGTTCCTTCCATCCCCGCATCCAGATTATCCATAGTCGGAGCCAAGAGGGGAGGAGCCAGGAACAAAAAGCCCCTCTGGGAGAAGTTTTATCTCGACGGACTTTTCCTTCTTGTTTCACTCTACGGATACTACAATTTCTCACACCATACCGACGATCTTCTCGAAAGCGCATTAAAGGGTGAGGCACTCGATCCGCTTCTGTATTTCTCGTCATCGCTTTTCATACTCGGTGCCGGAATGCTTCTGATCCGCTTAAGACCGCTTCTGATAAAGTTCATTTTCTTCTTGGGAAAAAAGCGTTTCTCACCCGCATCGTATGCGGCAATGCTTGAGAGCATAAGGAGCGCGAGGGCACAGCAGTACATCTCGCTCTTCGTTATCCTCACCGTCGCACTCGGAATGTTCGATGCGGTCTCCGCGAGAACCATACTTGAAAACTCACTTGCCAACACTTCCTATATCGACGGAACGGATATCAGGTTCAAGGAAGTATGGCTTGATAACAGCGCGACCAAGCAGTTCGATCCCACGGTTGAACTGACATATTATGAACCCGATTATTCGGAGTATGCCGTATTTGCCAAGGAAAGCGGAGGATATACAAGAGTCTATTTCGAAGACGGATATACCAAGGGAAGCTCCGGTGCCAGGGAAACCGTCGCCATCATGGGTATCCATACCAAGGAATTCGGAACCATCACCGGCGTGGATTCGTCGCTACTGAACGCTCCGTACAGACAGCTCCTGAATGACCTTGCGATCGCTCCTACGGGCGTACTTCTTTCCGCAAATTACAGGGATGTGAAGGGAATCAAGATCGGCGATAAGATCTCCTTCTACGACAGGAATTCTTCCGGTGCCGATGCCGTGGTTGTCGGATTCTTCGAATACTGGCCCGGTTACAGACCTGTTTCCAGGGAGCTGAATGCATCCGGCGACATCACTCAGACCGAGAATTATATGATCGTTGCCAACTATTCCTTCATCAGAAAGAAGTTCGGACTTCAGCCCTACTATATCTGGGTGGGAGCTCCCGAAAGCGGCGATACGTCATTTTTCTACAACTGGCTTGATGAGTCCGGTACGACTCTTACTTACTTTTCCGACAGGACCAAGGATCTCGAGAAGACCGTTGAAGATCCGCTGCTCCAGGGAATGAACGGAATCCTTACGATGAGCTTTATCGTAATGCTCATACTGTGTGCGGCCGGATATCTGATCTACTGGGTTCTTTCGATAAAGGCGAGGGAAATGATGCTCGGTGTCCTCAGGGCTATGGGACTTCATTCCTTCGAGATGCTGAAGATGCTCTCTATAGAGCAGGCGATATGCGGACTGTATTCCGTTGCCGCCGGTGCTCTTGCGGGATTTATAGCTTACACGCTTTATGTTCCCATGCTGCAGACGGCATATTCATCATCGGCGCAGATACTTCCTCTTGTGATGATAAGAGAGAGTTCCGACATGACCAAGCTGTTTGTGTCCATAGGACTGATGCTCGTAGTCAGCATACTGGTGCTTGCACTGATCATAAGAAAGCAGAATATGATCAAGGCGCTGAAACTGGGGGAGGAGTGATATGGGATCGCTTATTGAAGTCAAAAACGTCACAAGAGATTTCCAGACTCCCGGCGGAAAGGTTTCGGTGCTCAAGGGTATCACATGTACCATACAGCCCGATACCATGTGCATCCTGAGAGGAAAATCCGGATCCGGCAAGACGACTCTTCTCAACATAATCGGAGCGCTTGACGATCCCACATCGGGTCAGATCCTGATCGACGGAAACAGTTCTCATTCGATGAACGCTCTCGCAAGGGAGAATATGAGAAGAAGGCAGATGGGATTCGTATTCCAGTCCGTAAGCCTTATCCCTTCGATGAATGCCATACAGAATGTGGAATTTGCGATGCGTATGGCGGGTGTCAAGGAAGACATGGATAAAAGAGCGGCGGAGGTTCTTTCCATCGTCGGTCTTTCGAACAGAATGACACATATGCCGCAGGAAATGTCCGGAGGTGAGCAGCAGAGAGTTGCGATAGCAAGGGCGATCGCACATCACCCGAGGATAATCCTTGCAGACGAGCCTACGGCGGAGCTTGACTCCGGAATGGCTACCGAAGTGACGAGGCTGTTCAAGCAGATATCCGAAGAAGAACATGTCACCATCATCATGACGACCCACGATGTAGGTCTCATGGGAGCGGGCGACCAGCTGATAGAGCTTAAGAACGGACGTATAGAAGGGAGCGGTGAAGATGGCTGATGAAGTTAAAACTCCCGAATATATGATAGATGCGGAAGGCCTGGTCAAGATCTACAAGACCAAGGAAACCGAGGTGCTCGCGCTGTCAGGCCTGGATCTGAAGGTTGAAAAGGGCGAGTTCACCGCGCTGATCGGTAATTCCGGTTCGGGTAAATCGACATTCCTGAATATGATCGGCGGACTCGACATCCCCAGTGCGGGAAAGCTCTTCGTCGGAGGAAGGAATCTCTTCCGTATGACAGAGAGCGAAAGGGTCAGGTACAAGCGTGAGACGGTCGGATTCGTCTGGCAGAACAACGCAAGGAACCTTTTCCCTTACCTGACCGCCATAGACAATATCTGCATACCGATGAGGTTCAGCGGTCAGAAGAAAAAGAAGCAGCGGGCCGAAGAGCTTCTCGAAGCCGTCGGAATGGCTGACCACCGTAACTCCAAGCTGCAGACGCTTTCCGGAGGAGAGCAGCAGAGAATAGCGATAGCCATAGCGCTTGCGAATTCACCGGGACTCCTTCTTGCGGACGAACCCACGGGTTCGGTCGACGAGAAGACGGGCGACCAGATCTTTGAGATATTCACGAAGCTCAATGAAGCGGGACAGACGATACTTGTCGTAACGCATGACCTGGCGCTTTCGAGGAAGGTGCGAAGGGTTGTGGCGATAAGGGACGGCCGTATCAGTTCCGAGAGGATACTCAAGGAAAGCTTTGCCGACAGGCTTAAAGAGTCGGGAGTTGACTGGAGGAACGAGGAAACCCAGGAAGAGTACGTAGTCGTGGACAAGGCGGGACGCCTGCAGCTGCCTGCGGATGTAGTCGAAAAACTGGGCGGACAGACCGGCAGACTGGTCGTTTCATACGAAGATGGTCAAATAAAGCTAAAAAAGCCTTAGGAGTTTACATTAAAACCTATTAAAACTGTTGAATATGCACAAATAATTCCACAGACAATTGACTTTCTATCGATTTTTTGCATAAAATTAATACCGAAAAAGCAAAAATTAATTGGATTGTTTAACCTATCGTAAATATAATTAACACTATGAGAAACGGAACAAAAAAGCTTATAGGCACAGTTGTTTTCTGCGGAGCATTCGCAGGCATTTGCGTTCTTCTTAACCTTCGCGGTAAGGAAACATTTCATGAGAAGTACGCGGGATACGATCTTACTACTGATGTAGTGGGACTCGAGAGGACCGGGACCTATACCGGTTACCTGCTCGAACATGAGGGAGCTGCATGCCCCGATAAGACGGTAGACATCGATATATTCAATTACACCGTCGAAAACGGAGAGGCAGAGGTGGTTACCGATTACTACGATGAGGCCAAGGCTCTTTATACCGAGACCGAATCGGTGGTATCTTGGCCTGTTGACGTACCCGAATCGGGATACTATTACGTCAAGATGGATTACCTTATTCCCGAGTCAAGAGGCGTTCAGGCCGAGAGAGCTGTTTACATCAACGGAGAGCTTCCTTTCGCTGATGCGAGCACACTTATCTTCTCACGTATCTGGACTGACGGCGGTGAGGTAAGAACCGATAACCAGGGCAATGAGATCAGACCTGCACAGGTCGAGATATTCGACTGGCAGTCTTCATATTTCAGGGATGATATGGGTTATGTTCAGCATCCCTACACTTTCTATTTTGACAAGGGTTCACAGACTATCGGCCTCGGAGCTGAGAGCGAGCCCATGGTCATCAAGGCTCTTTCTCTTGAGCCGGTCAAAGAATCCGTATCATATCAGGACTATATCGCGGCATCTCCCGCCGATACCGGTGCGGCAGCAGATTACATCCAGATCATCCAGGGTGAGGATTCCGTACGCCGCAGTGAGTCATCTCTTTACGCAAAGTATGACAGAGCATCACCTACCACTCAGCCTTACAGCGTTACCAGCACCGTTCTCAACTATACCGGCGGTGAATCCTGGAGAGCTGCGGGACAGTGGATCGAGTGGGATTTTGTTATCGAACAGGACGGCTACTATAATATAGACATCAAGGGGCGTCAGAATTACGCAAGAGGACAGATCACCTCCAGAGCGGTATATATTGACGGCGAGATTCCTTTTGAGGATGCCGAAGCCGTAGCCTTCCCTTATGACAATGACTGGGAGATCATAAGTCTGGCTGATGCCGATGGCAATCCCTGCAAGGTCTGGCTTACAAAAGGAACACATACATTAAGAATAGAGTCGGTTCTCGGAAGTGTCGGCCCCATCATTGAGGAGCTCGAGGATTCAACCTACAGACTCAACCAGATCTACAGAAGGATTCTTGTATTTACCGGTGCAAATCCCGACCAGTACAGAGACTACCGTATCCAGGACAACTATCCCGAGATCATGGATGCGATGGAACTCGAGTACAGAAGACTCTACAGGATCGTTGATGAATACGTAGAGCTTACCGGCCAGAAGGCGACCAATATCGCAGCAGCCCAGACCGTTGCACAGCAGCTCGAGCGTTTCTGCGAGAAGCCCGGCAAGATCACTCACGAGTTCATTACATTTAAGGATAATATCACCGCTCTCGGTACCGCAATGCTCAACCTCAGCGATACCAAGATGGATATTGACTACATCGTCATCACCGGAACGGGAACCAATCCTCCCGCCGATAAGACTCACTTCTGGAATAAGGCGGTACATGAGGTCAAGAGCTTTGTTTCCTCATTCATAGTCGACTACAATTCCGTAGGTAACGTTTATGAAGGAGCAAGCCGCGAAGATACCATTAAGGTATGGGTTACCACCGGACGTGACCAGGGTACCATCCTTAAGACGATGATAGATGATACCTTCACTCCCGAGACCGGAATCAAGGTCAATGTGGAGATCGTCGATCCCAACGCACTCCTGAATGCGGTTCTTGCAGGAAGAGGTCCCGATGTCGTTCTTTCCGTCGGTGCAGATCAGCCTGTCAACTATGCACTCAGACATGCATCCGAAGACATTACCCAGTTTGAAGGATGGGAAGATGTGCTCAGTCACTATTCCGCAAGCTCTTACGAGCAGTACAGACTGGACGATCATATTTATGCGGTTCCCGAGCAGCAGCAGTTCTGCGTTATGTTCTACCGTAAGGACGTACTTGACGAGCTCGGACTTGAGCCGCCCAACACCTGGAAGGAACTCATCGAGATGCTTCCCACCATCCAGGGTAACAACCTCTCCGTAGGTATTCCTACAGCAGCAGGTTCCAGCACCACCGCAACGGCATCAACCGCAGTTGCATCCAACGTTCCCGATCTTTCACTGTACTTCACGCTCCTGTTCCAGTACGGCGGTGACATGTACAACGATGTCGGAAACAAGACTACCGTAGATACCGAGGCCGGCGTCAAGGCATTCGATGATTACACCAGATACTTTAACGACTATGGTCTTCCCGTAATATATGACTTCGTAAGCCGTTTCCGTTCGGGCGAGATGCCTATCGGAATCTGCAACTACTCTCAGTACAACACACTGATGGTATCCGCACCCGAGATAAAGGGGCTTTGGGACTTTACTCTCGTTCCCGGAACCGAAAGAGTGGATGAGAACGGCAATGTCTATATCGACAGGTCCGACTTCATCACCGGTAACGCGACCATGATGATCGCCACCGATGACGAGATCGTAAAGCAGAACTCCTGGGAGTTCATGAAGTGGTGGGCTACACCTGAGACCCAGGTAAGATTCGGACGTGAGATCGAGGCACTCCTCGGATCATCCGCAAGATATGCCACCGCAAACCGCGACGCATTCTCACAGCTCTCATGGAGCTATAATGATATCCAGGTTCTCAACGAACAGTGGGATTCGACCGTAGGTATCAGAGAGGTTCCCGGCGGATACTACACCGGACGCCATATCGCAAATGCCTGCAGAAAGGTTATCAACGAGAAGACGGATGCCCGTGAGACGATCATCGATTATTCGATACTCATCGATGACGAGATAGACAGAAAGAGACGCGAGTTCGGCTTACCTGTATACGGAGAAATGTAACAGATGTCACAATTTTTTAAAGATTACGTCAAAGTAAAAAAGCATAATTTCAGAGTGGGAGTAAAGAAAGCAAGACTTTCCATACCCTGCTATCTCTTCCTCGCTCCGTATGCGATCGTATTTACGATGTTCTACATACTTCCCGTCGTTATTTCGATCGTATTCGGTTTCACTTATTACAATATTCTGGAAGCTCCCAGATTTGTAGGCTTACAGAATTACGTTTCCCTTTTCCTTGAGGATGACATCTTCCTGATGGCGATCAAGAATACGTTCATGATAGCTATCATAACCGGTCCTCTCGGATATCTCGGAAGCTTCCTGTTCGCATGGCTGATCAACGAGCTTCCCAGATGGGTACGAAGCGTTGCGGTCGTTGTATTCTATGCTCCTTCGATCGCAGGTAACTGCTACGTCATCTTCTCAGTATTCTTCAGAGGCGATGCATACGGATACGTAAATGCATTCCTTATGAATGCCGGTATCATTGATACTCCGATCCTCTGGTTCATCGATCCCAGATACATGCTTCCCGTATGTATGCTTGTTATTCTCTGGATGAGCCTTGGAGCAGGATTCCTTTCATTCGTTGCAGGTCTTCAGGGTATTGATAAGTCCCAGTATGAAGCCGGATATATGGATGGTGTTAAGAACAGATGGCAGGAACTGTGGTTCATCACTCTCCCCAATATGAAGCCCATGCTCATGTTCGGTGCGGTCATGTCGATAACCCAGGCCTTCAGTGTCTGTGAGGTCACCATGACTCTTTGCGGATATCCTTCCACCGACTATGCTGCAAGAACCATCGTAACCCACCTGTGGGACTACGGTTTCAGCAGATTCGAAATGGGTTATGCTTGTTCGATAGCAACTATCCTGTTCCTCATAATGATCCTTTGCAACAAGGCAATACAGTCAATGCTCAGCAGGGTAGGTACCTGATATGTCCGATATGAATAATAACAACACAGCAGAAAACCAGAACATTGTTACGGAGGCTCAGGAAACCGTCGATACCGAAGTGGTAGAGACCGTTCAGGCTGACGCTTTCAATCTTGAGGATGAGGCTCTTTCCAAGCTCGAAGCGGTTGATGATGTTGAAGAGACCGCCAAAGCCGAAAAGAAAGCTCCTTCCAAGGAAAAGACTTCCGTAAAGAAGACCAAAAAGTCCAGGAAGAAGGAAGAAGAGGAGGAGGTTTATCACAAACCCCTCATCAAGCGCCGCAAGCCCAACAGAAGTATTGCGGGAGATATTTTCCTGTATCTCTTCCTTGTCATAGTTGCGATCGTTATGTTCTTCCCGATCATCTATGCGGTTGAGTCGGCACTCAAGCCTCTCGACGAGCTGTTCAAATTCCCTCCCAGGATATTTGCACAGAATCCCACGCTTGATAACTTTTCCGATCTGTTCGTAACACTCGGAAAGTCATGGGTTTCCTTCTCCAGATACATGTTCAACACCGTATTCATTACGGGAGTCGGAACCGCGGGACATCTGATCATTGCATCAATGGCGGCTTTCGTTCTTGCAAAGTATGAGTTCCCCGGCGGAAAGACATTCTTCAGGCTCGTAACCGTGGCAATGATGTTCACCGGATATGTTACCCAGATTCCCAACTACATCATCATGAGTAAGCTTCACATGATCGATACTTACTGGGCAATAATCATTCCCGCATTCGCATTCCCGATGGGTCTCTTCCTTATGAAGCAGTTCATGGAAGGACTTCCCACTTCACTTATCGAAGCGGCGAAGATAGACGGTGCGACCGAGTGGACTGTTTTCAGTAAGATAGTAATGCCAAACGTCAAGCCCGCATGGCTGACACTCATTATTTTCTCGGTACAGGCACTTTGGAACAACAAAGCTTCAACAGTCATCTATTCCGAGGAAATGAAAACCCTTCCCTTCGCAATGCAGCAGATCCAGGCCGGCGGTATCGCGAGAACGGGTGAAGCGGCAGCCGTACTTGTCGTTCTGATGATAGTACCTATAGCAATATTCATATTCTCCGAGAGCCAGATACTTGAAACCATGGCATCCTCCGGACTTAAGGATTAACAATGATGAAGAAGCCCTTACATTTTCAGATCAAAAGAATAGGTGCGGTCCTTGCAGCAGCTGCCATAGGAATACTCAGTGTTCCCATGCATTCGGATGCTGTTGAGCACAGAAGCTATACTTACATTTACGATTATTGGGGTGATGTACAGGATACTCCCGATGTATATGAGGTATTCAAGGTTTTCACATCTTCCGAGCTCGGACTTCCCGAGAGATTGAACAATCCCTCCGGAATATATCAGCATGACGGATATGTATATATCTGTGATACCGGAAACAATAAGATCGTTGTTCTTGCCACGGATCCCGATCTGGGTCTCGTATACGATCATGAGTTCTCATCGATCAAGCTCGCTCCCGGACCTTCCAATCTGAGCGGACCTACCGATATTGCAATCTCCGAGGACGGTAATATCTTCATAGCCGATAAGGGCAACAACCGAATCGTAAAGGTTGATCCCAATCTCAATTATCTGATGCAGTTCGACCTTCCCGTTGACTCCGCTCTTTCGGCAGATACGATCTTCCTTCCCAATAAGCTGGTCGTCGACACCGCGGAGAGAGTTTACTGCATATCCGACGGTATCAACAAGGGTCTTCTCAAGTATGAGGCTGACGGAACGTTCGCAGGCTTCATCGGTGCCACAAAGGCTCCTTACGATCTTTGGGATTATATCTGGAAGAAGTTTGCCACCCAGGAACAGATCGACCGTATGCCGGTTGACGTTCCTACCGAGTACAGCAACATCTATATGGATTATGAAGGCTTCATTTATGCCAGCGTTCCCGTATCGGATGCTCAGGCTCTCGATGATCTTAAGGTTGATTCGGTCAGAAGGCTTAACCTTCTCGGAAACAACATTCTTGTAAATAACGGCAACTGGCTCAACTGCGGAGATATCTACTGGGGTTCCGCAGGCGGATACTCGGGACCTTCATCCTTCTCCGATGTAACCGCATTTGAGAATGATATCTATGTATGTCTCGACAGAAACCGCGGAAGACTTTTCGGATATGACGATCAGGGACGCATGGTCTTCGGATTCGGCGGAAACGGTAATATGGACGGATATTTCAGACGTCCCATCGGTATCGAGCATATCGGATACGATCTTCTCGTACTTGACCAGGCCGACTGTTCCATAACTTATTTCGTTCTCAGTGATTTCGGACAGAATATCTACAACGCGATCGATCAGTTTGACCGCGGTGAATATGAAGCTTCCGGAGAATCCTGGCAGAGAGTACTCGATGCCGACGGCAACTACGATCTTGCTTACATCGGAATCGGACGTTCTCTCCTCCGTCAGGAAAGATACAAGGAAGCAATGGATTATTTCGAGCTCAAGTATGATGACGAGAATTATTCCAAGGCATTCAAGGAATACCGTAAGGAATGGGTTCAGAGCCATCTCTTTATAACGGTAGCCATCATCCTTCTAGTCTTCCTCATTCCTCTCGGAATCGAGAAGTACAGAAACATGAAGATCGAGATAGCTACTTCCGACGTATTCAGATTCCCTGATCCCGAGGATAATATGACCAGGGAAGAGATAAGAGAGTATCACAAGAAGCAGCGTCAGGAATTCAGGGAAAGAGAAAAAGCTAAGAAAGAAGCCCGCAAGCTCGCTAAGATGGGCAGCAACAGATAAAGCTTTGACCAGAGAGAACATATTATGGCAAATACAGAAGTTAAAAAAAATAGTGTAGTGGGCGGAATCCTCGGCTGGTTCAGGAAGACCTTCGATGCGAAATATTGGGATTCACTTAAGTTCTCCCTTTATTGCTTAACGCATCCCCTCGACGGATTCTGGGATCTCACCCATGAAAAAAGAGGAACTTACGCGGCTGCGAACACGATTCTTATCGCTACCGTACTCGTAAGACTTCTCAATCTGAAATATACCAGTTTCGTCATCCAGACGGTCTACTGGGAGGACCTGAATGTCTGGTTATATATCGCCAGTATCCTGTTCCCCCTTGCACTGTTTGTTATCGGCAACTGGGCAACCACGACACTGTTCGACGGAAAAGGAAAGCTCGGTCAGGTTTATATCGGAACCTGCTATGCACTTACTCCTTACCCGCTCATGCAGGTCCCTCTGATGATCCTTTCCAACGGCCTTACCGTTAATGAAGCACAGTTCTACACGGTGCTCTCGGCAATCTCGATTATATGGTGCGGACTTCTCCTTATTGCAGGTATGGGACAGATCCATGAGTTCGGCGGAGCCAAGAACATCCTGTTCCTTGTATTCTCGCTGTTTGCAATGCTCGTCATGGTATTCATACTTATGCTGTTCTTCAGTATGATCACCCAGGGCATCGGATATTTTTATTCACTTTACAGAGAATTCCTGTTCAGGGCATAGTGCGCTGAATAATATCATCAGATAGAAAAAAGCTGTACCGGAGTATTTATGAGAAAAAGAAGTGAAGAACAAAAGAGAGAATTCAGGAATGGGGTCATCAAGAACCTTAAGGCCCTGATCGTTCCCGGAATATTTGCTCTCATCATAGCTGGACTTATCTTTTTTGTAGTTACTTACCAGAATGCGGAAGTAGAAGAGCAGATCATTCCCGTTCATGCATATGCCGGAGACGGAAAAGAGATAGTACTCGAGAACAGTGAGCTCAAGCTTACATTCGATCCGAATACTACTTATTTCAATGTGCTCGTAAAGTCTTCAGGTAAGGTATGGTACTCGGTTCCCGAGGATGCTGAAGAAGACGGGATCGCAATGAGCTCGGAGAAGGGACGTATCAGATCCACTCTTAACGTTACCTACGCTAACGAGATCGGTTCCGAAGTTGCATACAACAACTATGATTACAGTATCAAGAACCAGACCTACGAAGTGGATACCGACGGAGAATCCATAACCGTCCATTATTCGATCGGTAAGGTGCAGAAGGAATATGTCATTCCTCCCGTATGTACCGTTGAGCGTATGGAAGGATATATGGCTGAACTCAGCTCCGGCGATCTCAATATCATCAAGCAGTACTACAAGAAATACGATATCAACGATCTCGGAAAGAAGGATGACAAGGAAGCTCTCCTTGCAACATATCCGGATCTTGCCAATGAGCCTCTCTATATTCTTCGTGACACAGCTACCGATTCGGTTAAGGCTAAGCTTCAGACCATCTTTGAAGAATCTGCCGGATATACATATGAAGAGTTCCTTGAAGACAAGGAACTTATGAATACCGAAGATCAGGGCAGCAATGCCGTATACAATGTAGACATCACCTACAGACTCGACGGTGGTGATCTTATCGTGGAAATGCCTTATTCCGCTATGGAATATCCCAAGGATCGTCCCATCCTTGCCGTTGATGTCCTTCCCTTCTTCGGAGCGGGCGGACTTGATGACGAAGGTTTCCTTCTTGTTCCCGAGGGAAGCGGCGGACTCATTCATTTCAATAACGGCAAGACCGCACAGAGCGTTTACTATGCAAATGTTTACGGCTGGGATATGTGCCATGCGAGAGATGCTCTTGTCCACAGCACCAGTACCGTATTCTCCACATTCGGAATCTCAAACGGAAAGGATTCCTTCATCTGCAGCGTTGAAGGCGGATCCGCATATGCGGCTATCGAAGCCGATATTTCCGGAAGATCCAACAGTTACAATAACGTCAACGCCGAGTACGGCGTAATCGAAAGAGAAGAGTTTGATGTAGGTTCCATTTCGAACTCACGTATCTTCGCTTTCCAGGATGGCCTTCCCGATGAGGTTATGTCCCAGAGATATACCTTCGTTAACTCCGGAAGCTATATCGATATGGCCAAGGCATATAAGGCATATCTTCTTAAGAATGCAGATGGATATCTTACCGAGAATACCGATACCGCAGCTCCCTGTGTCATCGAAGTACTCGGAGCGGTAGACAAGGTTAAGCAGATCTTCGGTATGCCCGTATCGAGACCTCTTGCGCTCACTACCTATAAGGAGGCTGAGGGAGTCATCACCCAGCTTGATCAGGACGGTATTGAGAATATGGTGGTCAAGCTCACCGGCTGGTGTAACGGCGGCGTTGAGCAGCAGTACATCAAGGATGTTGATACCATTATGTCACTCGGATCCGGAAGGGATCTCAAGAACCTTTGCAATACCGTTGTATCCCAGGGCAATCAGATATATCTTGACGGTATCGTTGAGTATGCATATAACTCCAATATCTTCGACGGATTCTTTACTTACAGGGATTCCGCAAGATTTATAAGCAGAGAGCTCTGCAAGCTCTATCCCTTCAGCCAGATCACCTACGGCGACAGAGACGATCTTGATGAGCACTACCTGCTCCACGAGCAGCTCATCCCCAAGATGATGAGAAGCTTTGTAAAGACATGCGATTCTTACGGAGCAACAGGTGCTTCATTCCAGGATATCGGAACCGATCTTGCCAGCGATTTCTACCGTAAGGATCCCCACTCCAGACAGGAAGCGATGATCGATCAGGTAGCTGTTCTTAAGGAGATCAAGGATAACGGCGGATTCGTGATGATCAATTCCGGTAACTCCTATGCGGCTGTTTACAGTGATATGATCACCCATATGGATCTTAAGGGAAGCGAATATACCATAATCGATGAGTTTATTCCTTTCTATGAGCTCGCTCTTCACGGATATGTCAATTACACCGGAATGCCGGTAAATATCTGCGGAAGTGAGACCGATGAGATCCTCGCATCTGCCGAATACGGCGCAGGACTTTGCTACAGCATCATGGATGAAGATCCCAAGACACTTCAGAAGACTCTTTATCCCCAGTATTACGGAAGCAGCTATGCAGCTGTTCACGACAGGCTGGTAGAGACTTACACGAGATATAACAATGAGCTCGGACATACCTTCAATCAGGAGATGACCGGCCATGAAAATATCAATGACTACGTATCGGTAACCGAATATGCTGACGGAACCAGAGTATATGTCAACTACGGATATACCGATTATGCGGGAGACGGAATAAACGTTCCGGCAAGAGATTATAAGGTTGTAAAATAAGGGCGATACGGAGACCCGGATATGAAGAAGAAATTAAACGGAAAAGTTAGCGGACTTGAAAAGAGAAGGGCAGTAACAGGCTATCTGTTCATATCACCCTTTATTATCGGCTTTTTACTCTTTATGGTAAAGCCTATGGTCCAGTCGTTCTACATGAGCTTCTGCGATGTGCAGGTAGGTGCCGGTTCCTTTGAAATGGTCAGGAACGGAATTTCGAATTACATGTATGCATTCAGAGTCGATCCCGATTATTCGAGACTTCTGCTTGAAGGCTTCGGAAGAATGATCGTTTACTCGCTTGCCATCATGGTATTCGCCTTCTTCGTTTCGCTGATACTCAATCAGGAATTCCACGGAAGAGCATTCGTAAGAGCGATATTCTTCCTTCCCGTAATCCTGTCGAGCGGTGTTATTCTCGGACTTGAAACCGATAATTCGGTCATCGCCCAGATGCATGCGACTGTTGAAGAGTCCATGACCAACGTAAGCGTCACCGCCGTTCTCGAGGATATTCTGAGAACAGCCGGAATAGGTACCAGGGCTTACGAAACGGTATTCGAACTCATTGATAACATCTATGATATAGCTCTTGCATCCGGAATCCAGATCATCGTTTTCCTTTCCGGACTCCAGACAATACCCAAGAGCATGTATGAAGCAGCTTCCATCGAAGGATGTACCGCATGGGAGAGCCTTTGGAAGGTTACATTCCCTATGGTCAGCTCCATCTTCCTTGTAAACTGGGTCTACACCATAGTTGATTTCTGTATGAGAACCGACAACGAAGTTATGACTAAGATCACCGATACGATGGTCGATCAGCTCAACTACGGTCTGTCGTCTGCAATGGCATGGTGCTATTTCGTTCTGACCATTTTGTTCCTAGCCATCAGCTCGTTCTTAATTTCCAGGAGGGTTTATTATTATGAGTAATACTGCGGTGATGAGTGCTCCTGCAAGTACGGGCAAGACAAAATCCAAAGACAGACCCAAGATGTCTGCACTCAGAAAGAAAAAGATAGCAACGAATGCGTTTATCAGCTTTGTCCGTTTCATTCTTCTGTTCGGACTCTGCTTTATGATAATCCAGCCCATTCTTAACAAGATTTCCGTAAGCTTCATGACTGAGGGTGATCTTTACGATCCCGTTGTCATCAATATTCCGGCTCACTTTACGACCGCGAATTACCAGCTTTCGGCTAAACTTATGAATTACAAGCTGGCATTCAAGAATTCGATGATCACTTCACTCACCATCGGATTACTCCAGGTTGCGGTTTGTACTCTCGTAGGATACGGATTTGCAAGATATGAATTTCCTTTTAAGAGGTTCTGGTTCGGATGTGTTCTTCTTATGATCATCATCCCTCCCCAGATCATGTCTACATCCCTGTATCTTCACTTCAAGTTTTTCGATTTTCTCGGAATTGCAAAGCTTGTAACCGGAAATACGATCAACCTCAGAGGTTCGGTCCTTCCGTATTATCTGCTGAGTGCGGGTTGTATGGGACTTAAGAACGGACTGTATATCTACCTTATAAGACAGTTCTTCAGAAACATCCCCAAGGAACTCGAAGAGGCAGCTTACGTTGACGGAGCGGGAACACTTAAGACCTTCGTCATCATCATGCTTCCCGATGCAAAGCCCATTCTTGTATCCTGCTTCCTGTTCTCATTCGTTTGGCAGTGGACTGACGGTTTCTATTCAAGAATGTTCCTTGGAAACCTTAAGCTTGTAAGTACTTCGCTTTCATCCATAGCAGATGACCTTTCTACTTACATTGCGAGCCAGACCGGTGTACAGACTACCGTATCGGTTGCATATTCGAACTGTATTCTTTCGACCGGTACGCTGATGATCATTCTGCCTCTTATCTTCTTGTATCTGTTCGCTCAGAAGGGATTTGTAGAGAGCCTTTCATCAACAGGTATCAAGATGTAAAAATTGGACAATTCCCATAGGATTATGATATAATCCTTTGTGGGTTTTATCAGCCCGAAATATAATCCGCAATAAAGCGGATAATATTATAAAGGATGACCGTTTGGTCAAAAGGAGGATTATGAAGAGAAAGTTTTTGAACCAGATCGTTGCTGTAGGTGCTACAGCAGCTATGGTTGCGGGACTTGCAGGATGCGGTGGCACCACCAATACCGGCGAAGTAACTCCCCAGCCTGAAGTCGATCCCAATCCTACAGTAGAGCCTACTGTAGAGCCCGAAGATGAGGGAAGCAAGTATCAGATTGTTACTGATGCTGACGGCAACCCCATCGACCTTGGTGGAATCGAAGTCGACATCGTTAACTGGTGGGCAGCTGACACCCCTGCTGATCCCGTAAATGATTACGAGGAAGCTATGTGGGATTACCGTGAGTGGTGCCAGGAGACCTACAACTTCACCGTTAAGGAGACCAAGAATTTCTCAGGCAATGAGCTTACCTGGTCCGATTGTATCCAGCAGTTCTCTGATTATGTAACTTCCGGCGGCGATGACGGATACTATGTATTCACCGGCCGTATGTGCGCAGCAGCTACCACCGCTGTACAGTCCGGACTTATGTATGACCTTTCTACCCTTGATTGCCTTGATTTCAAGAATGAGTCAGTATTCACCAGAAACGGTGTTGACGAGTTCTTCGCAAAGGGAAGCAGCGTTTACACCATGTACGCTACCAGCAACGGATTCCCTGAGGCACGTGAAGGAATCTTCTTCAACAAGAGAGTACTTGAGGACGCAGGTATCGATCCCGAGAGCCTCTATGATATGCAGGCTAACGGAACCTGGACCTGGGACGCTTGGAAGGATCTTTGCGAGAAGGTTCAGAGAGATACCGATAACGACGGTACTCCCGATGTTTACGGATTTACCGGAAACTATGATGACGGCGTAGAAGAGTTCGTTCTCTCAAACGGCGGATCATTCATCAAGAACGAAGCTGCAGGCTACAGAGTAGCATTTGATGATGCTGAGGTTGCTGAAGCTCTCAACTTCTTCCAGGAGATGGTTTCCACTTATGACGCTCACAACTACTATCCCGCTGATGCTGCTTGGGACTTCTACAAGACTGATTGGCTTACCGGAAATACCGCTTTCTACATCGGACAGGTTTGGGAAGCTGACAACGTAAGAGGAATCGGCGAAGACGGCAGATCAATGGAAGACGAAGTTGGTTTCGTATCCTTCCCTGAAGGACCTTCCGCTAAGGGCCACTTCGGATCATATGCTCAGGAGAACCTTTACTACATCCCCGGATGCTATGATGCTGACAAGGCTTGGAAGTGCGCATTCGCATACCTTTGCTTCTATCAGGATACTCCCGGATACGAAGATTTCATCGATGGACTCGATGGTATCAAGGCTTCTTACTATGCTAAGTTTGATGACTTCAGAGCAGTTGACGAGTCAGTTGTTAGAATCATCAGAACCGGCACTTATGAGCCCGCTGAGTCAGTTGCACAGGTTGACATCGGACCCGACTTCAGACATCATGTAGGTGTTGACGTTGCTAACGGAACCATCCTTGATATGTCTGCTGCAATCGAGACCGCAGCTACCATGTGGAACGCTTACGTTGCTGACGCAAACGCTAAATAAGTAAGTTTCTTACATGAAACATCCGGCAGGGCGATGCTTTACGCATCGCCCTGTTTTTGCACTTATATACAATACATGCAGTGTACGTCGCTTAGTTTTATGCACTGTTACCGGATCTTTATGTTGCTCTATTTTGGAGCATTTTTGCCGTTAACTGAAGGGATTTGTACTAAACAAGCCGTTATAATATAATTATTCCGATACGGTTTGGGTATCATAAACCTATAAGGAATAATATTTTACGGGGGCTTTTTATGGGCGAAGCAAAATTTCATCTTCCCGGACTGAGGAAGAATTTTCCTCTGAATATGATGGTCATCAATTTGCTTGAATCCGATCCCGAATGGTTCAGGGATGGGGTCAGGATAGAAAGCGTTTACGGAGAATTTCCCATGTCTCTCTGGAACGGCGGAAGAGGTTCGAATGACGATCAGTGCAATGCTGAGTATGTGACCAATGTCATTAAGACTCTCAATTCGCATAATGTTTCCGTAAGACTTACATTCACCAATATGACTCTTACCGAGTATGAGTGCGAGGATCCGTACTGCAATTTCTGTCTGGATGAGATAGCAAAGGATGAGAGGAATGCGGTTATAATCTTTTCCCCCATTCTCGAGAATTATATCCGCAGAAAGTATCCGAATATGAAAATGGTCTCCTCCACTTGTAAGAGACTGACGGATATAGACAGGGTCAACGAGGAACTTGAAAAGCCCTACTCACTCGTTGTCCTTGATTATGATTTCAACAATAAATTCGATGCTCTCGAGAAGATCAACCATCACGACAGATGCGAGATACTGATAAATGCCATCTGTACACCGAACTGCCCGAGAAGATCGGATCATTACAAGAATATCGCCGAGAACCAGCGTATCAAGCTCAAGAACCGTAATATGCCTCCCGAGCATCAGATTCCCCAGAAGCCCTGGAGCTGTGAGTATTACAAGGAGAGCAACTACTATAAGATCAAGGATTACCCCACCTTTGTTTCTCCTGAGGCAATCTTCGGAAAGTACAGCGAAGAGCTCGGTTTCCACAACTTCAAGATAGAGGGAAGAACCGATAATTATTTTTCACTCGTTGAGACTTATTCGAACTTCCTGATCAAGCCCGAGTACCAGGGGCTTTTCAGGATCAAGATAATTGACGCGCTTGTCGGCAACAAACTTATAACATACATGAAACCCAAGCCCCAGAGATTCGTACTGCCCGGTAAGGAGTGATATCTTGGAAAACAGTGATAAGAAGATATATTGGCATATCCCGGGATTCTGCGTATTCAGACTCTTGAACCAGGTGCTTCTGAATATGATGAAATCCCATCCGGAGTATTTCAATGACGGATATACGATCGGATCCGCATACGGAACCTTTCCCGGAGCAATATGGAACGGAGGAAGGGCAGCGGTCGGCTTTTCATCCAAGGCCCAGATCGAATCCGTTCTGAACATTTACAATTCAAGGGGAATCCCCGTACGTTTTACCTGGACCAATTCCCTCATCGGGGAAAAGGAATGCTATGACACCTTCTGCAACCTTATCATGAGGCTTGCGGATAACGGTATGAACCAGGTGCTGGTCAACTCGGCACCGCTCGAAAAGTATCTCAGGGAAAATTATCCGAACTTCAAGATGATCTCATCGACCACAAAGAGGATCGTCGATAAGGATAAGCTTAAAGAGGAACTTTCCAAGGACTTTTTCCTCGTGGTTCTCGATTATGACCTCAATCACGATGAGGATGTTCTGAATACGATAGTGGAATCCGGAAACGCGGGAAGATGCGAGATACTCGTAAACGAAGTATGCTTCCCCAACTGTCCGAAGCGTATAGAGCATTATACGATGCAGTCCAGGTTCCAGCTTGAGTTTGACACATCACAGTCCTATCCCTGCCTTGTATCCACGGCGCCGAGGGACTTTAATGAATGCATGAAGAGACCCGCATTCATAAGTGATACACAGATAGGCTCTTATATCGAGAGGGGATTCAACCAGTTCAAGATCGCGGGGCGCGGAATGCCCGAAAGCTATGTGATCGATTCTTATGTTTATTTCCTGGCTAAGCCCGAATACAGGGATATCGTCAGAAATAAGATAAATACATCTCTCAGGGATCTGAGGATACAGGCTTCATCAGGAGGAAAAGGAAAAAAGATATGAAAGCACAGGCAATAAAGAAACTGTTCACCAAAGCGATGGGGATCGCGCTTTCGGTGATCACCCTTGTGGCTGCAGTTCCCGAAGTCCTTCCGGGAGTTTCCGGCAGCAGGGCTAAGGCAGCAACATACGATTACATGTCGATCGAAAGCCTTAAGGACATTTTCGGTGACCGTTTCAAGATGGGTATCGCGGTACAGGCTATCTCCCATTGGAACGATCCGGGCGCAGAGATCGGTAATCCCGATAAAGAGAAATTCATATGTAACCAGTTCAATTCGATGACCTTCGGTAATGAGTTCAAGCCCGCATACAATTTCGATGCTGAAGCGGAAGGCCTCTTTACCGTAGATGCAGCGGCTGAGGAACTACTTGACTGGGCCAAGGCCAACGGAATTCCCGTAAGAGGACACTGTCTTGTATGGCATTCACAGGTTAATCCCTCCATCTTTGCCAAGGATTTCAAGGCTATGTCGGGCGGCAAGGTCACAACCGACTACAACGCAACACTTGATGAGGACTGCCTTGTAAGCAGGGATGTACTTCTTCAGAGACTTAAAACCTATATCTACAGCGTTATCGAGTATACCTATGCAAACGGATATGCCGAAACCATCTATGCATGGGATGTTGTTAACGAGGCAATAGATGAGGGTAAGCCCGAAGGCTACAGACAGAGCTACTGGTATCAGATCATCGGCGGCGAATTCCTTTACTACAGCTTCCTCTATGCAAGAGAAGCAGAGGTAAAGTATGCTAAGGAGTATGCAGCTGATTACGGACTCGATCCCGAGGGAGATCTTTCCTCAATCATGCCCGAGCTCTTCTACAATGATTACAACGAGTGGTTCTCCAGAAAGACCGATTACATCATTGAGCATATGACCCAGACTCCTTATAACGAGGGTCATGCAATGGTAAAGAGCGATGTCATCAATCCCGACGGTGACGGAACCATCTACGGTGACGGTCTCATCGACGGATTCGGACTTCAGGCACATATGACCGATGCGGATTCACTCTACCAGTACAAGGATGCGATTGAAAAGTATGCTGCAGCGATCAACAACCTTCACGTAACCGAGCTGGACGTAGGAAAGTCCATCCCCGGCGAGGCAGGCGATTTCAAGCAGGCCAAGTACTATTATGATTATTTCAAGCTCCTTTGCGATGAGCAGGATGCAGGTGTCAACATCACTTCTGTTACGATCTGGGGACTTACCGATCCCACATCATGGAGAAAAGACACCGAGCCCCTTCTTTTCAACGGAAACCTTTCCCCCAAGCCCGCATTTGAGGCAGTCGCAATGGCAGGAAAAGGTGAGGAATTCACTCTCGAGGATACCGCAGGTAAGGGCAAGGCAGAAGATATCGTAATAAATTTTGAGCCCGATGAATATGATTCATCGGTAAAGACTCCCGAAGAACTCGGTTTTATAAGCCGCGGTTCGGGACACCAGGCTACGATCATGCTCAAGATCAAGGTCAACCACACCGAAGGTGCCAATCCCGGATTCTCACTCCATGTAAGAAGGGAAGAAGCTGATGCAACCGTCCGCTATGACCTTTCAAGATTCATCGGACACACCATAAAGCTTTCATACTATGTCAAGTCGGAAGAAGATCCCGTATTCAGGACCGGAATCGACGGATATGAGGATGCAGGTGTCATCGAGATAGTTACCGGAACTCCCGCAGAAGAAGATGCCGAGGCAGAGGCAGCCGATGCGGAAGCAGCTGAGCCCGCAGAGGGCGAAGAGGTGGCTGCGGAAGCTCCCGAATGGTACCTTGTAGATACCGTCATCAAGCTTCCCGAAAGCCTTGAAAGCGCTTCTATATACTTCGAAACGGACGGAGCGGGAGAGTTCTTTATCGACGATTTCACCGTCTCCATGGCAGACGATACAGAGGTTTCTGACGGCCTTCATCGGGTTGCGGAGGACGGAAGCATCATTGATGATGCGGCAGGCGAAGAAGAAGGCACAGATTCCGCCCTTCCCGCTGAGGCAGGTCAGGGCAATCATGCGGCAGGCTGGATCGCTATAATCGCTCTTGCGGTATTTGCCGGTGCGTTCTATATGGCTGATAATAAGAAAAAGACAGACAGCAGGAAAAAATAATCGATCATACATAACAATACCCCCGGAGGCAGGCAGCCGTCCGGGGGTGCTGTTTATATGGCAGAAAAAATGACGGTTTTACGCTTAATGCGTAAGAACGTCATTTTGATTATTTTATTAAGCTTTGGATGAGCGACTTGATCCCTATGATGATCAGGATGACACCGCCCGAGATTATCGCAGGCTTTCTGTACTTTGTTCCGAAAATTCCGCCTATATATGTTCCCGCCGCGGATATTGCAAAGGTTATTACGGCTATTACGCACACGGCGAATACGGCGTTGATAAGTGCCGAAGCCGAAAGGACATTAACCGGGATGGCCACGAATGTGACACCGATGGCCAGTGCATCTATGCTTGTGGCAATGGCAAGAGGAAACATTGCCTTAAATCCGAAGTCCGCCGATTCATCCTCGGCTCCGGAGAAGCCTTCCCTGACCATATTGAAGCCGATGATCGAAAGGATGATGAATGCCACCCAGCCGGAGAATCTGTCTATTATGCCTGAAAATGCCGATCCGAGAAGATATCCTATAAACGGCATGATCCCCTGGAATGATCCGAACCATGTGCCGCAGCATGCGGCGTTCATAAAGCTTACCTTACCTGCGGAAAGGCCTTTGCATACAGATACGGCAAACGCATCCATCGCCAGGCCCACCGATAAAAGAAGCAGTTCTGTAAGTCCCATTACCTGTCCCTGCTCCTTTATACCTGTAATTCTTCAGCCATCATATCCGCGATGGTATATTTTTCGAAAAAGGTCTTGAGTGTCCTGTTAAGTTCGATCCACATCGGAAGGGTCCTGCAGACCGTCTGGTTGGGGCAGCTGGCGTGATCGTCCGTAACGCAGGATACGGGGGTGAAATTTTCCTCGGTAGCCTTTATGATGTCCCATGCGGTGCATTTTGACGGGTCGACGTTAAGTTTATAGCCGCCACCTTTGCCCCTGACGCCTTTAACGAATTCTTCTTTTACGAGATCTTTTATTATGGCTTCAAGGTATTTTTTGGACATTCCCTGTCTTGCGGCGATATCACCCAGTGCGATGTAGCCTTCTTTTTCGTGCTCGGCAAGGTCGACCATTACGCTGAGCGCATATCTGCCTTTAGTGGAAATAAGCATTGCATTCTCCCAAAAAACTTGTAATTACAACATATTTGATATGATACAATGTGTAGGATGGATTTTCAAGAAGCGTTAAATTACATAGAAAACACGGGATCATCAGGTATAAAACCGGGAACCGGGGTCATAAAAGAGCTCCTGGGACGCCTTGATAACCCGGAGAAGGGACTTAATGTCATCCACGTGGCAGGTACCAACGGAAAAGGCTCCGTTTGTACCTATCTTGAGTGTGCGCTTAACGAATGCGGACTTAAGACCGGAAGATATGCCTCGCCGTCCGTATTCAGGTATCTGGAAAGGATCAGGCTCTCAGGAGAGGATATAACGGAAGAGGATTATGCCGAAGCCGTATCCGCAGTGAAAGAGGCGGCGGAAGGAATGGAAGATAAGCCCACCGGATTTGAAGCCGAGACCGCGGCTGCCTTTAAGTACTTTGCAGATAAAAAAGCGGATGTTATTATAGTGGAATGCGGCATGGGAGGCCTTGAGGATGCGACCAATGTATTCGATTCCCCACTTGCCTGTGTGATCACTTCGGTCAGCATGGACCATATGGCATTCCTCGGTCACGATCCCGAGAAGATCGCTGTAAATAAAGCCGGAATAATCAAGAAAAATACACCTGTTATCATATCTCATATGCCGCATATTTCCTGCAAAGGAAAGGATTATGACCCTGCCGGGATCCTTGAAAGGGAGACTCTGGCCAGAGGGGGGATCTGCATCCGTGCCGATGAGGATATCATCCCGGCAGATTTTGAAAATCCCCTTCCCGGATCATATCAGAAGGACAACCTGAATGCGGCCCTCCACACCCTTGAAGCGGTTAAAGAAAAGCTTGCCGGACTTTTCCCGGACAAATCAATAACGAGTGATATATTCCTGAAAGGCATAGCAAAGGCTTCCTGGCCCGGCCGGTATGAGAGGATCAGTGACAATCCCGTCATAATAAGAGACGGGGCTCATAACCCTGCCGCCGCATCTGCTCTTTATGATTCACTGGAAAGGGACGGATACCTGAACGAAGGCATAAATATCCATTTAATAATGGGTGTTTTTAAAGACAAAGATTATATGGAGATACTTCGTATAATGCTGCCCTGTGCGGTTTCATTTACCGCGATCGACCTGCCTGACAGAAGGAGAGGACTTCCCGCGGATGACCTTGTCAGGGCTGCCGGGGACGTTTGTGATAAGCTCGGCTTATCCGCCGGGCCGGCCATATCAAAAGCGGGGAGTCTGAGTGAAGCTCTTCCCCATAACCTTTCTGCGGAAATGTCCTGTCAGGACAACCCTGATACCGCAGAGCTTTCCGCCCCGGATTCTGTTCCGAAGGATGTTTACGTAGTGTTCGGATCACTTTCTCTTATGCAGCTTTTCAATTCTTAAATCTTTAGAAACGATTTTCCGGGCAATAGTATTCAATTTGTTTCTGTGATAAAATCAATATGTATAACTGTATCCGTTAAACGGGGAGATATATGGTTGTTTTTCTCACAAGTTCATTCGTGGAATACAGGACGATAGCCGAAACCGGACCCGCTCACCTTAGCGGTGACTACGATTTTATCGGCAATCTTCAGAAATACTGGAGGGAAAACTCCGGTCTGTTGGTCGTGGCCGCAGATCCCGATGACCATGAGAATAATGACAGCTCCGCAGCCAGATATACACAGGCTTTCACCGAGGCAGGATTCAGCGTGGAGAAGACCACCGTGCTCGACCACAGGAACTCCTCCGAGGCCTTTGAACTGGTCAGGAATTCGGATGTGGTCATATTATCGGGCGGAATGGCCGGTGCCCAGAACGCATTCTTCAAAGAAATAAGCCTTAAGATGCTCCTTACGGGGTATCCGGGCGTTATAATCGCTCTCAGCACGGGAACCATTAATTCCTGTGAAACCGCATATCTGCTCCCGGAACTCGGCGGAGAGGCCGTAGAACCCGGTTTTGAGCGCTTTACGGACGGTCTCGGCCTTACAGACAGGATCATCCTGACTCACAGCGAATATCTCAGATCCAAGAAGGTCGGCGGATTTGACCTGATGGAAGATATTGTGGTTCCGGACAGCAAGGACAGGGAATTTTACCTGATCGACGACGGAAGCTACTTTTTAATTGACGGCGATGTCACAAAACTCTATGGCAGGGGAGAAGTGTTGGAAAATGGCGCTTTACGCATGATTGACAGCCATGTCAGAGAAAGTGACTGGAATGCCGTTATGACAGGCGGTTACATTTGCGTTTTTGAGATCAACTCCAGTACCGGCAAGCTTATCAGCAAATTCACGGGTGATTTTCTCCCTAAATATGACGTCAGTGTCGACAAGGCTGCGGACTTCAAAGCCTTCATACAAGATTTTGCGTCCAAGATACTTATCGAAAGAGAGAGAGACCAGCTCATAAGACATTCAACCAAGGCTGTGATAGAAGCCGAGATAGAATCCATGGGATGTTATTCCAGGACCGTGCATTCCGAAAGAGGCGGCTTCAGAAGGGCCATGGATATACGCATAAGGCCGCTTGAAGGCGAGGATGATACCAGGATATGCATTATCCAGGATATCACCGAGATGATAGACAGGGACTGGATGACCGATATCCTTTCGAGAGCCGGATTCCTGAGGGATGCGGAGATCTGCATCAATAAACTCGATCTTTCGAAGGGTTATTCGCTTCTGTATACCAACATCCGCGGTTTTAAGACGGTAAATGACCTCTTTGGCGAAGAGATAGGAGATAAGGTCATCTTTATGGTCAGGGACCAGATCAGGGAGGTTCTTGAGCCCCTTGTTCTCGGACGACTCGAGAGCGATCATTTTGTTGCCATAATCAGGAATGAATACCTTAAGGCCGCCAGGATGAAAAAGCTCACCCAGATGACCTACAGGAGTATTTATAAGCAGTATGATTTTAACGTCACATGTGGTATTTATCACATAGTCGATACCGGTCTTTCCATAGGACTGATGATAGACAGGGCAAAGCTTGCGGAGTCCAATATAGCCAACTCCGATGCCATTCTTTACACCGATTATACGGACAGGATGCGTACGGATTATGTTAACCGGATGATCCTGATATCCGATCTCGGAGAGGCGGTGAAGAACAGGGAACTCATTTCCTTCTACCAGCCCGTTGTAGATACCATAACCCATAAGGTGGTATCGGCGGAGTCGCTCGTCAGATGGCAGCATCACGATATGGGAATGGTTTCTCCCGGACTTTTCATCCCTGCTCTCGAGCAGTCGGGCAAGGTGTCCAGAGTCGATATGTACATGGCCGAGAACGTATTCGGAATGCTCATGAAGAATTCCAGGGAGGGATACCCCCTGGTTCCCGTATCCATTAACCTTTCCAGGGTTGATTTCTACGATCCGACGCTTTTAGACAGGATCAAGGAGATCCTCGACAGCGACGAATTCCCCGAGGGAGCCGCCAAGATCGAGATAACGGAGTCCGCTTATGCCAATCTTGAGAGCAATGCACTTGATTTCCTAAAGATAATGAAGGATAAAAAGGTCAAGATACTGCTTGATGACTACGGCAGCGGAATGAGCTCTCTTTCAACGCTCGAAAGCTACGAATTCGATACCATCAAGCTCGATATCGGATTTGTCCGCAAGATAGGCCAGAGTGAAAAGGCCGAGACCATAATCAGATCGACCATCAACATGGCCCACGCATTCGGGGCCGATGTCATTGCGGAGGGCGTGGAAAACGAACAGCAGCTTGCATTCCTTTACGATGCGGGCTGTGATATGATCCAGGGCTACTATTTTTACAGGCCCATGCCCGAGGATGAATTCTGCAAGATAGTAAACAATCCCACCAAGACGGAAATGATCATTGGCTGGGGAAAGGATTAAACCATTAACAGGATATTTGAGATCATGGCTCCATGTCATTTCGGCATGGAGTCTGTGCTGAAAAAAGAGATAATCGATCTTGGCTATGACGTAACCTCCGTTTCCGACGGCAGGGTTACTTTTGAGGGAGATGCCGAGGCTGTTGCCAGAGTAAATATCTGCTCCCGCACGGCCGAAAGGCTGCTGATAAAGGCGGCCTCCTTTACCGCGAGGACATTCGACGAGCTGTTTGAAGGGGTAAAGGCCGTAAGGTGGGAAGAATTCATTCCCGAGAACGGTAAATTCTGGGTGACCAAGGCTTCAAGCGTAAAATCCGCCCTCTTTTCACCTTCCGACATCCAGTCCATAGTCAAGAAGGCCATGGTGGAGTCGCTCAAAGGCGTATACCGGATAGAGCATTTCCCGGAGGACGGGGATTCTTTTCCGTTCAGGGTATTCATTTACAAGGATGAGGTCACGATAGGCCTTGATACCACCGGAGAATCACTCCATAAGAGGGGCTACAGGAAGCTGACCGCCAAGGCTCCCATCGCGGAAAATCTTGCCGCGGGTCTTATCATGCTCACTCCCTGGAGAGGTGACCGCATCCTGGTCGATCCTTTCTGCGGAAGCGGAACCTTCCCGATAGAAGCGGCTCTTATGGCGGCAAATATGGCACCCGGAATGAACAGGTTCTTTACCGCCTGCGACTGGGAGCATATTGTTCCAAGGAGCGTATGGAACGATGCGTACGAAGAGGCAAGAGATCTTGTTATCGATGTTAAAGAGACCGATATACAGGGCTATGATGCGGATCCCGAGGTCATAAAGATAGCGAGAAAGAATGCCGCCGATGCGGGCGTTGAGCACCTGATCCATTTCCAGACAAGGGATGTTGCCGCGCTTTCGCATCCGAAAAAGTACGGATTTATAATCACCAACCCGCCCTACGGAGAAAGACTTATGGATAAGTCCGAAGTGGGAGAGCTGTACCGCGTACTCGGGGAAAGGTACAAAGCGCTCGACAGCTGGAGCATGTACATCATCAGCTCATATGAAAAGGCGGAGAGCGACATCGGCAGAAAAGCCGATAAAAACCGCAAGATCTATAACGGTATGATGAAGACTTACTTTTATGAATTCAGGGGACCCAAGCCTCCCTCAAGGAAGAAGGATTAAATGTCCGGACAGGCAAAGAAGGTTCCTTACGTTAAGTTCACAGACCCCCAGCTTGAAGGGGAAACGAGGCTTTCGGGCAGGCTCGGCACAGGGCTGCTCTGGAGTCTTCTTTTTGCGGCATGCTTTGCGGTATGCCTTTATTACTGTATGGTCAAACCCATCGTGATCACAAGCGCCAACGTGAGCGACGATGAGCTTATAAATCTATCCGAAGCGATATCTCTTTCCGCGGCGGAGGGCGGTGCGGAAAATACCGTTACATTCAGCGTTCCCGCAGGTGTCAGGGCATCCGATATCGTAACGCAGAATCTGTACAACGAAAGAAGATTCCTTGTGCACATAACTACGGATTCCGAAGGCTATTACGGGACTCTGTCGGATTCCGGTATTGCGGTGGATGCGGGAAGGATCACGGGTGATCCGGGGCTTGTAAACCGGTGCTCGGTCGCTTATGACGGAACCGGGGCACTCCTTATTTTCGATATGTCACATGTGTACGAATATGTGCTGTCGATAGACGGGGATACGGTCACGATGGAGGCGGTTTCACCTGCCGATCTGTACGATTTTGTCGTGGTCATGGATCCCGAAGACAGTTATTCGGCAGCAGGCGTCCTTCCGGATGTTGCGGGAAGATGCGAAGCAATGCTGTCTGCCGACGGAGTGAAGGTTTATATCACGGAGCCCGATGTGACGGAAGGAAGATATATCACCGCAGCCGAGCTTGCGGAAGAGACCGGAGCCGATATATTCATCGGTATGGGTGTGTCGCATGACGGAGCCGATCATCACGGTATAAAGACGTATTACGATCCTATGTATTATATTCCCGGATACGGCAGTATATCGCTCTGCGAAAGCTGCCTTAAAGCCGTGGCGATAGCGGTGTCCGACAAGGCGTGCGGCATCGAAGAAGCGCCGGAGGGAAGCGTTTTGTATGATATAAATGTTCCGGCGGTGTACATCACCCTCGGAAACAGTGATAACAGCCGCGAAAATGAGCTGATGACGGAGGATTCCTACAGGGAAAAACTTGCAAAGGGTCTTTATCAGGCAGTGCTCGAAGCGGCCGGAAAGATGGGAGAAGAATCATGGAGAGATTAGTTTTTGCAACCGGCAATAAGGGCAAGATGCGTGAGATACGCGAGATCATGGAAGGAAGCGGATATGAGATCCTTTCAATGAAGGAAGCCGGAATAGATCCCGATATTGTCGAGGACGGAACAACTTTTGAAGAGAATGCCCTGATCAAGGCAAGAGCGGTTCACGAGCTGCTTCCGGACGATATAGTCCTTGCCGATGATTCGGGACTTGTAGTCGATGCACTGAACGGCGAACCCGGCATATATTCGGCAAGGTATATGGGTGAAGATACTCCATATTCCGTCAAGAACAACAGCATCATCGAAAGACTTGAAGGTGTTCCCGATGAAAAGAGAACGGCAAGATTCGTCTGCGCCATAGCCGCAGTCTTCCCCGACGGAACCGAAAAATGCGTAAGGGAAACAGTTGAGGGCCGCATCGGATATGAGGAAAAGGGAGAGTTCGGATTCGGATACGATCCCATTTTCTACTGCCCCGAGATAGGGTGCTGCACGGGTGAGATCCCCGAGCTTGAGAAGAACAAGATCTCCCACAGGGGCAAGGCGCTCAGGAAGATGAGAACGGAGCTCGAAAAGTGAAGAAAGCCATCATCGTGAGCGATACTCACGGCAACAATACCAATTTTCACAAGGTTATGAAGATGCACCCTGATGCGGAATTCGTGATCCACTGCGGGGATGTCGAAGGCGGGGAGGGTGATATCAGATCCGGCCTCGGATGTCCTTTGTACCTTGTGGCAGGCAATAATGATTATTTTGGGAATCTTCCCAGGGAGCTTGAAGAACAGCTTTTCGGACACAGGGTACTGATCACCCACGGACATAATTACAGAGTCTCCGTTTCCATCGAAATGCTCAGGGATGAGGCGATCGCAAGAGACTGTGATATCGCTTTCTTCGGACATACCCACAGACCCGAGGTGAGCTACGGGGGCGGATGCTACATCATCAATCCCGGGTCTCTTTCATATCCCAGACAGGAGGGCAGAAAGCCCAGTTACTGCATCTGGGAAGTGGACGACAGAGGACAGGACCATTTCATGACAGCTTATCTTAATGACGGGATGATGTGACCGGATCCCGTGAAAACCGTCTATACAGTTGTAGGGACGGTTTTTGTTTTGTATTTTGGGAGCGGATATATGAAAAAGAAGATCGTTTTATGGATAATGACAGTGCTTACGGCATGTGCTTTGGCCGGATGCGGAAAGGCTACCGATCAGTTGCCTGCAGATGATCAGGCGGCAGTTACCCCGGTGACTTCCGTCGCTCCGTCATCTGCCGGAAATACGGATCCCGTCACTCCGGTGACACCTTTATATTATTTTGATGAGTCGCTTATAAGCGATGAATATCTTGTCGGAATGGATTATTTTACCGGCGATTTCCTTGAGCTTGCTCCAACGGTCATCGTAAAGGTCAGATATGACGGCAGGATCGAGGTGGGATTCGATCACACACTTTTAAACGGTGAGGAATATACCGATATCCGCTATTTTGATCTTACCGAAGAGCAGTATGCGAATATTGAAGAAGAGATCGATCTCCGTAAGCTTTTCTTTCTCGATCCCGAGGAAGCCGACCCGGAGACTACCATGGACGGAGGCTACAGCAGCCTGATCATATATGACAAGAACGGCGATGTCTATAAAGTGTGCGGCGGATTCTGCCCGCATAACAGTGATTTCAACCGCATGTCCGGAGTGATCTCCGAAAATCTTCCCGAGGAGTTTTACAGATACTGCAACGAATATAAGCTTGCCCGGTTAAGGGAAGAGGAATTTGATCCCTATGAGAACCACAGTGAAGAGTTTAAGACCAAATACGGAGTATTTCTGGACTATGACGGAGACTTAGGCGAACTGGATAAATACAACTATATTGTCATAGATGCGCAGTATCACAGCAGGGATGAGATAGTTGATTTCAATTCCGGATATCAGAAATATGTCTACAGCTATATCAATATCGGTTCCATTGAGGATTTCAGGGATTATTACGATGATTATGCAGATCTTGCCCTCGGTGATTATGAGAATTGGGACGGCGAAGAGTGGATCGATGTATCGGATCCCAGATGGCAGAACTTCATTCTGAACGAACTTGCTCCCGAGCTTCTTGAAAAGGGCATAAACGGTTTCTTTGTAGATAACTGTGATGTGTATTACAACTATCCCACCGAAGATATCCTTAACGGTCTTGCGGTCATCATGAGAGGCCTGAAGGGTATGGGCTGTGATGTCATTATCAACGGCGGGGATGCTTTCCTTGATGCGTATTGTGCATCGATGGGATCCTGGACCGATGTCATAACCGGTATCAACCAGGAAAGCGTATTTTCATACATCGATTGGGATAACGGTTCCCTGACATATGCATCCGAAGAAGACAAGGCTTATTTCCTCGATTACATAGAAAAGTACGGTGATCAGGGAGCATATATCTTCCTGATCGAATATGTGGATAACGCGGATGAACACAGGACTCTGAGGAGCAGTATCAAAAACTACTGCGAGGAGCATGATTACCTGTATTACATCTCGGATTCCATAGACCTTAACTGAAAGTGAACAAGGGGACGGCCTGAATACGCAAGATAAAAGGAGAGAGCACCATGTTTCGGAAAATGAGGAGATTTAAACAGCAGATAAGCGAAGAGGAGTGCATCAGGATCCTGAAAGAACAGCCCAGAGGAGTGCTTTCCATGATAGGGGATGACGGATACCCATACGGTATTCCCATGGATCATCTCTATATGGATGACGGACATATTTATTTTCACGGTGCAGGGGAAGGCCACAAGATCGATGCCATATCCAAATGCGATAAGGTCAGCTACTGCGTGTACGATCAGGGATACCGCAGGGAGGGTGAATGGGCTCTGAACATAAACAGCGTCGTGGTGTTCGGACGGATCCGCATTGTGGAGGATGAGGAGAAAAAGAAAGATATCTGCATTAAGCTCCTCAAAAAGTTCTCGGATGATGAAGAGTATCTTGAGCGAGAGATGAAGAATGCTTTTCCAAGAGTGAACTGCCTTGAACTGATCCCCGAGCATATGACCGGAAAGCTGGTCAACGAATCGTGATTTAACTGTTTATACTCGGGTTGTTTTGAGAAGTGTTTGATAGTATAATTTATCTGTTTTCGGGGTGTGGCTCAGCTTGGCTAGAGTACCTGGTTTGGGACCAGGGGGTCGCAGGTTCGAATCCTGTCACCCCGATGCTTGAAACCCGCTTAAACAGTGGGTTTCTTTTGGTTAAGAATATTGGGATCATCCGATCAAAGGAGGTTGTATGATAACGGTAAATCTGTACTATAAGGGAACAAACGGGAATGCACGTGCTTTTGCCGAGCTTCGTGATAAGTATGATCTGCACATGAGCGTGGAACGCTTTGTGAGCGATGAATATAAATCGGATGAGAAATACCTGAGGAAATAATCTGAATTAAGCGTACGAAAGTACTGAAAGGATTCGAGGAGGTACTTCAGATGAGTCTTACCCGGTTGTTCGTAACAGTATACGAGCTTCTGTTGATTTTTTCGATCGTTTCATTTGTAAAGAAAAAGAAGGTAATAGGGATAGCACTGATTGCGATCATGGTGCTTGGAATAGCTGTTCTGGGATATCTGTGGATGACTTCTCCGACGTGACTGGTGATCTTCCTCCTTGTAATATGCATTCCGCAAGCGGAGAAATAATATGAAACTTCTACTTAAACTCAGCAGAGAGGCCGTAAGATACAGAGGCCTTTACCTGATCGCCATACTCTCAACACTGATCCTTACGGTGATCAATCTGGCGGCACCGAAGGTTTTGTCTGCAATGACCGGAATAGTCAGCGAGGGTGTTGATGACGAAGGAATGAGCAGGATATGGCAGCTTACGTTTATCCTTGTTCTCCTTTATCTTGCGAGGGTTCTTTTCAGATTCCTGAATAATTATCTTGCACATAAGGCGGCATGGTATCTGGTCGGGGACCTGCGTACGAGGACCTATGACAAGCTCGAGAGGATGCATATCGGATACTTCCATGATAAGCAGACAGGAGACCTGATGAGCCGCATTGTCAACGACACCAGGGATTTTGAACTTCTCTATGCACATATGATCCCCGAGACCATTACCAATTTCGTAACCTTCATCGGTGTTCTCATTGTTCTTCTTACGATCAATCCCAAGCTTGCTCTTATAACCTGTTCACCGATTCCTCTCATCTTTTTATCGGGAATAGTCTTTTCCAAGAAGGTACGCCCTTTCTTCAAGGCGTCACAGACCAAGATGGGTGAACTGAACGGAAAGCTGCAGGATAATCTCTCGGGACTTCAGGAGATACAGTCCTTCGGAAGGGAAGAGTACGAGACCGGTCAGGTCAATGAGAAGAATTTCGAGCACATAAGGGCCATGCTGAAGGCTCTTAAGATCAGCGCGATCTTTCATCCCACGGTTGAATTCATATCCTCGATAGGAACGATACTTGTCGTTGCGTTCGGCGGATTTCTCGCATGGAAGGAAGGACTGAAGGTGGAGGATATTGTCGCATTCCTTCTGTATCTCGGACTGTTCTATGCACCCGTTACGGGACTTGCGAATCTTCTGGAGAATATGCAGCAGTCACTTGCGGGAGCTGAGCGTGTCATGACCGTTCTCGATGCACCCTGTGAGATCAAGGATGCACCCGATGCGGTGCCGTTAAAAGAAGTAAAGGGCAGCATCGCATTCGATCATGTTTCGTTTTCGTATGAGACGGGCGGGGTGATACTTGATGATATTTCCTTTGAATGCGCTCCGGGTAAAATGCTCGCACTTGTCGGTCCCACGGGTGTCGGCAAGACTACGATGACGAAGCTTATTTCGAGGTTCTATGAACCTACTTCGGGTAAGATCCTGGTGGATGGTCACGATATAAATTCCGTTACCATAGAGAGCCTCAGGCAGAATATCTCTCCCGTTCTCCAGGACACATTCCTGTTCAACGGAACGATCGCGGAGAATATCGGATATGCCGCTCCTGAGGCGGATATGGACCGTATAATAGAGGCGGCAAAGGCTGCGAACATCCACAAGGATATAATGAACATGCCGGACGGATATCAGACGCTTGTAGGAGAAAGAGGACTGAGGCTTTCGGGAGGACAGAAGCAGAGAGTTGCGATCTCGAGGGCAATCCTCAGGAAATCACCGATCATAGTGCTTGATGAAGCAACGGCTTCCGTTGATGTGGAGACCGAAAAGCAGATCCAGGAAGCTATCAGCAATATTTCCGGACGTAAGACCATCATCGCGATTGCACACCGTCTTTCGACGATACGTAATGCGGATATGATCCTTGTGATCGAGAACGGTCATATTGTGGAAAAGGGAACCCATGAAGAACTGATCGCACTCGGCGGAACATACGCACGCATGAGCAGCATTCAGGGATGAGACGGGAGACAGGTTTAGGTGAGAAATAAAAAGGGCATTTATATATTTGCGGCAATGCTGTTTTTGGCATTGGGTGCTTTGATATTCGCAGTGGTGTATTCGAAGATGTTCACAGATGATCCCGAAAGCGGGATCGCCGAAATAGAGAGCACCGCCATACCGGAGGAAGTGACCGCTGAAGAGCCGGAAGCTTTGGAGCCTCCGCATTTTATAATGCTCAGTGACAGGAAGTACAGGACGGGAACAAAGCTGTCACTCCTGGATCTTGTATATGCCGAGGATGCGCAGGGAAATGATATCACAGACCGTATTGTCGTCGAAAGCGACGGCGGATATGATCCGGACATCTCAGGCAGCTACGATGTTACATACAGTGTCACCGATGATGATCAGACAAAGGCGGAGGAAACGATTACCGTAACCGTCGGCGATTTCGAAAAGAACGATTACGGCTTTGCCATGGACGGCGAAATACTGAGCGATCTTATTGCCCGCGGTTATTTCGGATATGACGTTCTTCCGGAGGAGAAAGCCGGAGATATTGATGCGCTGACGGAGCTTACTTCTCCCACCTCATTCGGTGCTGCTTATGATGACGGCGCGTGCAGCTGTTTCCTTTACAAGGTGACGGAGGAGTATCTCTTTTTCTATACAAATAAGCACTGCCCGGTGGACAGTGCCGAAACTCTGTGCTTATATGACTGTTATGACAATATGACGGAGATTCCTTCCGCTGACATCATTTATCTTAAATATCATCCGGAGTGGGATGCCGTCGCAAACGGCTATCTTCAGTACGATCAGCAGATGTTTGCCGTTCCGTTATCGTATTTTGATATTGACAGGCTTTTGTGCTTTAAGGAAGTTCATATCGACCGGTCTGCTTTTGAAAGCTTAAAGGCCGGTGATATGTTCCTGATGAATACCCAGTCCTGGAGAAGATGCCAGAAGGATATCGTCCTTGAGAATACCGTGATGTACACGGATTGTTATGAAAACACCGCTTATCATTTCGATGAAAACGGTAATGTTCCGGCATTATCACATATGGTCGTGGGGGATCTTAAGAATGCTGTCGGAAGCTGCAGTGGTTCCCCATGTTTCGATAAATACGGAAATCTTCTCGGATTTATCTGGGGAACCACTTACGCTGACGGACCCGAACTTATTTATCTGGATCAGTTCGTTCCGCTTCCGTTTTTTCTTGAATTTGCGGATTCTGTGGATTATTCCATCTCTTCAAGCATTCCTACGATGTAAAGGAACTGTGCCTTGTAATCGTCTGTCATGACTGCGGGATCTTTCGAAAGTCTTTCGATGATGTCCTCGTAATCCGAGGTGCCCGCATAATCGGATCCTCTGTAGAGCATTCCGACCTGTGCGACTCCTGCGGCCCATGAGGTATCATAATCCATTGTCTCGGTGAACATATCGGTGGTAACAGGGAAAGTTTCAAGCTTGCTGTCTTTTCCGTCGGGCTCTTTGTATCTGATATTGAGTACGCAGTATTCGTTGCTTCCGGTGATCGAGGTTTCTTCGTCTTCACCGTATCTGGATTCGACATTGGGAATGTTCATGTCGGAACCTACGGGAACTATCTCGTAGAGGATGGTAACGGTCTGGCCTGATCCTACTTCGCCTCCGTCCTTGGCATCGTTGGCGAAGTCCTCGGCTGCCATCTGACGGTTTTCGTATCCGATGATCCTGTAAGCTGCTACGGTTTCGGGATTGAACTCAACCTGGAACTTGGTGTCCTTGGCTACGGTATAAAGTGTTGACCAGATCTCGTTTTCGAGAGCCTTTTCAGCCTCTGCGGTGCAGTCGATGTAGAAGTAATTGCCGTTTCCGTGATCTGCAAGTGCTTCCATCTTGTCGTCTTTATAATTTCCGGTTCCGAATCCGAGACAGGAGAGGAATACGCCGGATTCCTTCTTTTCTTCGATCAGCTCGATAAGTCCCGCTTCGGAAGAAGTTCCGAGGTTGAAATCGCCGTCTGTGCAAAGGATGACACGGTTATTTCCGCCTTCAATGAAATACTTCTCTGCGATCTCGTATGCTTTGAGGATTCCGCCCTGTCCGTTCGTTCCGCCGCCCGCTTCGAGGGAGTTGATGATCTTCTTGATCTCACTGTGCTGGTCGCCGGAAAGTCCCTCGGCCCTGACTGAAGCATCACCTGCGTAGGTGACGATCGAGATGCGGTCGTTCTCGGTAAGGTTCTTCTGGAGGATCTTAAGCGCTTCCTGTGCAAGGGGAAGACCGTTGTTCCAGAACATTGAACCTGATGTGTCAACAAGGAAAACTATATTGGAGCCGCCGGAGATATCGACCTTTTCGGCTCTTACGCCCACCCTGTAGAGAGGGTGTCTTTATTCCAGGGGCATGGAACTATGGTCTGGCTTACGGAGAATTTCTCTCCGTCCTTTGCTTCGGGATAGGAATAATCGAAGTAATTGATCATTTCCTCAACCCTGAGGGCTTCCCTGTCGAGTCCGCCCGAGCCGTATCCTTCCTTTTCATATTCATATGCCTGGTAAACGGTGCGCCTGAAATTGGAATAGGTTGCGGTATCGACATCCGCTCCGCAGGTGGAGAATCTGTTGACACCGGTGGTGATAAATCCT
>JAEEQL010000089.1 GCA_016285265.1 Lachnospiraceae bacterium | reverse complement strand
ATCAAGGACTATCGCGGATATCGAAGGCTCAGAAGAAATAAGCACGGATCACCTTCTGGAAGCCGCCTCCTTCAGACCGGACCTGGAATATTTCAGAAACAGAAAATAATAAAATGTCGCCGGCCCCTTACTGCCGGCGACATTAATATGCTCAAAAGATTTATCAGATCTTGATCTCCATTGCATCGGGATCCCGTGCAAAGTGGATCGCCTGATCTCTGTCGATCTTTCCTTCGTAGAAGAAGTTGCAGATTGCTTCGTCCATGGTGATCATACCCATAGCCTTGTTGGTCTGCATTACACCCATGATCTGGTGTGACTTACCTTCACGGATGAGGTTTCTGATAGCGTGGTTGGCAAGGAGAACCTCGAATGCCGCAACACGGCCCTTTCCGTCATAGGTAGGAATGAGCTGCTGGGAGATGATGGCTTCGAGAACGCCCGCAAGCTGGATTCTTATCTGCTGCTGCTGGTGAGGAGGGAATACGTCGATAACACGGTCGACGGTTGAAGCGGCACCGATGGTATGCAGTGTTGAAAGGACCAAGTGACCGGTCTCAGCTGCGGTAATAGCAGTGGAAATGGTCTCAAGGTCTCTCATCTCACCGACGAGAATGACATCGGGATCTTCACGGAGTGCGGCACGGAGTGCATTTGCATAGGAACCGGAGTCCATACCGATCTCACGCTGGTTAACAACGGATCTCTTATGCATATGCAGATACTCTATAGGATCCTCAAGGGTGATGATATGTGCGTCGCGGTTTTCGTTGATCCTGTCAATGATGGATGCAAGGGTTGTAGACTTACCGGATCCGGTAGGTCCCGTTACGAGGACAAGTCCTCTCTTTCTCTCATGGAGATCGATAACAGCCTTGGGCACACCGAGTTTCTCGGGATTGGGAATCTCGGTACCGACAAGTCTGAGAGCAAGTCCTGCCGAACCTCTCTGCTTGAAGATATTAACACGGTAACGGCCGAGAGCGGGGATTGAGAAGGACATATCGTATTCACCGATATCCTCGAATCTGCGTCTCTGCTCTTCGTTAGCGATGGACATAACTACGTCCAGAGTGTCCTGAGGCATAAGTCTGTCATAGCCTTCAACAGAAAGAAGGGAGCCGTTGACTCTCATCTTGGGAGGTACACCAACCGTGATGTGCACGTCACTGGCGCCGGCATTTTTAGCCTTTTGCATTACGTCATAAATATCAACCATTTTTGTTCACCCCTGAATTAATTTTTGGTTATTATATCATTCCCTCTGCGGGAACATTGATACCTGCGTTACTGATCGCGTCTCTGTCCATGATGTATCTGTTGTCCAGAGTCTTCATGATGTCTTCAACTCTTATGTCGGAATAATCGCGGATCGAAAGGTCCATTATCTTGTTCTGACGGAAAGTGATGACCGTCGGCTTAAGGATATTGGACGGATTCTCGTTGATGACAAGTGCCTTCTCACCGGATGAGAGTTCTACGCTGACTCCGGGGAAAAGAATAAATACGGAATCGATAAGGGCCTGTACAACTCCGGGATCGTAAATGTCATCCTTATCCTGGAATTCCATGATTGCCTTAACTTCGGAAAGTGATTCACCGGTAAGGCTCATTCCCGTTATCTCATCGTAGCGGCTTGCTACGAGAAGGATCTTGGCTTCCATCGACATCTTCCTGATCTCGATCTCTTCTCCGAGATCCACAGCTCTCTGAACTCTCAGAGCCTGCTGACAGATCCTTCTGACTCTTGTTCCTTCGGTACCGAGACTTTCCTCGAGTGCCTCAGCTCCGCTTAGTGCTTCGTCGTACATCGGCTTTATCATTGAGGGATCGGTCTCACCTCCGTAAATGGCAGGATTTCCGGAACCGACTTTACCGATGTCATGAGTAAGAGCTGCGGTAACAAGTGCGAGTCTTTCTTCTATCGAGATGTTCAAACGACTGGCAAGCATCGCACTCAGGATCGCCGTGTTGAACATATGTCTGCAAGTGTAATCGTCTTTACTTCGTAAGTTCTGATAGAAATGGATCTTACCTTCCAGATGACCGTACTGACGGATTATCTGGCTTACTATGGTAGGAAGATTCTTCTGCTTCTTGGTGGTTTTGATCCTGGTTATTTCATCCTGAAGGGAGGAAACGGTCTTGATCTCGAATTTTTCGAAAGCCAGGTCTTCCTCCGACATGGGAGGCAAAGGCTCCGCGGGCTCAAGAATATAGATTCCGAGAAGACCGAAGTTTTTAACAGACTCGATACTTCCGTCCGTGAGCTTGGCGTCACGCTCATGAAGGAGAACGCCGCTCTTGGAATAAATGGGTCTTGCGAGTCTCATTCCGCTTTTAAGATCTTCCCATTTTACGAATTTCAAATTTCTCTCCCCGGATAAGCCACAAATAAGAACGGTACAACGCAATTATTTTACTATAAAAGAGATGCGATAACAAGAGTTTTTAATTGACAGTATACTTAAAGTATACTGATGGAAACTGGGATTCGCAGTTTTTATTCAACCGATTCCTTCATCTAAAGAAAACCTGTTTTTTATCATTTTTAAGTAATTCTCATTATTACCGGAAGCAGCCATTATCGGAGCATAGGCGTCGCGTCCGCTGATATCCAGTAAATACGGGGTTTTCGAGAACTTTTCGGTATACTCTTTTACAAAATCCAATATGCCTTTCCGGATCTCACCCGCTTTTACTAAATCGATATCGGAATCCTCAAAATGAGGGCCGTCAGGGTAAAATCCCAAAAATTTAGCCTGAAGTGATGAAAGAAGAAGCTCCCAAAATACGTTATACCCCTTCTCCGGATCGTGCTTTTTCAGAAGATCCCTGTTATGTGATTGCGAAAACATATAACTCTTAAGCTTACCGCTCTGAAGAAAGCTTTCCGATGCATCGGGCTCCGCATTGTGAGGAGTATTTGTTCCGGCGATGATACCGCTTACACTGCAGGGGATATTCCACACCCTTTCGACTAGATACGAAAGGAAGACCGCTCCGCTTCCCGCCCAGCCGATATCGACCGCAACGACATTCTTACAGCCGTCAAGCATTTCGCTGTAATACTTCTTTGCAGCTAAATTCTGTTCTTCATATGCGGAAGCGATCTTTTCCCTGTTCCGCAAAAGGAATTCTTTAAGAGCACCTGCTGTCTTTACGGCCAACTTATCTTCCGCTTTCAATGTTCCGTCTTTATCGGATGATCTCCATCCGGACAGTTCTCCTTTAAGCGAAGCAAGTTCCATTGAATCAAGTGCTTCGCCTATAGTGATGTTCTCTCCGATCCTGTGAGTGATAAAGCGTCTGAGGAAATCTTCCGTATCATGAGCCGCCATAAGCTTTGTCGAAGCTTTTCTCGACCATAATGCATACGCGGTACTGTCTTCGGGGAAAAGGAGATCGTAGACCTGCTTCAGTATATCTCCGTCCCTCGACAAGAACAAAACCTTATCATATTTTTCCTTTACGTACTCTTCGTGAATAAACCTGCAATATCCGAGTACGAACAGACCGCCGTAAATGTAGCCGTATTCGTATTCCGGCGTATACTCAGCTGAGCAATTATAAATATGATTATTAACAATGCCGCGGTATGCACTTCCGACTATGGGAGACATATCGTGAGGCCTGTAAAGAAGATCGTTCCTGCCTGTCTGAGGGTAATGGATCACTTCTATCCCGGCTTTCTCCGCCATCAGAACATCGCTTCTCGGATCGTCTCCGACATGGATAAGCTTTTCGTTTGGACCTATGTCATCAAGAACCTTTTTGTAGATCCTTCCTTCGTACTTATTGATGTTATGCGAATTGGATATATATATCTTCTCCGCACCGGCGATGCCGTTCTTTTCAAGGATGCGTGTTATGACAGATTCCGGAAGATACATATCGGAAATGATGATAAGCTTCCTGCCCTTTTCCTTTAATCCGTTCCAGACTTTAAGCATGAAAGGATTCGCATAGCACAGCGAAAGCTCCGTCTCGATCTCTGTCTCCATTCCTTTGTTGGAATCGATGGATGTTACGAGAGCGAGTTCATCCCAGATCTCCGAAAGCGTAACTTCATAATGCTTTTCTTTTTTGTATTTCTTTTCGCGGGCCCTGTGCTCTGCAAGGATTCGCTTGTTCCTGAAATCAAGTATTCCTAATTTCTCCCCGAGAATATAGAACAGATCCGTGGGATCGGAAAAAGGTCTGAAGATAAGTGTTCCGAACACATCAAAAGAGATAACGGAATACTCCGAGAGTTTTTCGATCAACGAATCGGCGTCATATCCGAATTCCTTAACCGCGATCCCGGATTCGGATGAATGGACAGGCACCTTCTTCGTCTCATAAAACGCTACATCCGGAAGCTTGCCGAGGAATCTGCAGAACAGACAATAGTATGCAAAATTAAGCCACAGGAGATAGAGCCAGGATATGAAGACCTTAATTCCTCTGCTTCCGTCATGGTATCTGTGGTATCTGTATCTGATGCCGGGTATTCTGTTAACGAGTGCGTTGTAAACAGTAAGTCTCATTTATGATCGGCTTTATACATTTCCGAGAAGAACTCTCTTCAAATGCCTTTCCGCGATTGTTTTCAGCTTACGCATAAGTACGATGTCCGTTGCCGCTTCACTGTATCTGTATCTAGGGAAATATCTCGTTATATGAAGCGGAATCTCAGGGTCTATAGATGAGATCCATTCAGCTTCCTCATCCATATCGTCCGCAGAATCATTCAGTCCGGGCACTATGAGCGATGTAATCTCTATATGGGAATTCTTTGCAGCCCTTTTTATAAATGCCTTTACCGTTTCAAGGCAGCCACCGAGTTTTTCGTATGTTTCCGGTCTGAATCCTTTAAGGTCTATATTCATCGCATCGATGAAAGGAAGGATCTCTTCAAGCACCGAAAGTTCACATGTACCGTTGGTCACGAGTACATTCTTCATATCATGCTCTTGCACCAGCTTCGCGGTATCCCTTACAAATTCATAGCAGACAAGTGCTTCGTTGTATGTGTAAGCAACCCCTATATTACCGCTCGGGACCTCATCAAGTGCTATAGAAAGGATCTTCTCCGGAGTTACTGTATAGACTTCCGAAATATCACTCTCTCCCGCCTGCGCTATGTCATGATTCTGGCAGAAAGGACAGCTCAGGTTGCAGCCATAGCTTCCCACGGAAAGAATCTTACTTCCGGGGCAAAAGAAAGCGAGCGGTTTCTTTTCGATAGGATCGAGTGCTATCGAAGTAACCTTGCCGTAGTTTATCGGAACAATCCTGCCGCCACGGTTCGCCCTCGCCCTGCATCTGCCTGTGCCTCCTTCGGGAAGCCTGCAGTGATGCGGGCATACGGGACATACGGCTGTACTTTTTTCAACACCGTCATCAAACATGACGGACAACCTCAAAGCGGTACATCTTTACACCGTTCTCGGTCTGGTCCAGTCCTGCTTTCTGCCTTGCGATCGCGATCTGCTCTTCTACCGTATCAACACCATCAAGGTCAGGAAGAAGAAGTCCGCGCTTGTAACCCTTCTCAACGATGACACCGTAACGTTTGACATCAAGCTGATCGGGCGAATCAATGGGTTCCTCCGGGCTGAGCACATCAACATTTATTTCAAGCGAATCAAGTTCCTCGGTTCGGATCGGATTGAATCTCGGATCCCTGGTCGATGCCGCGATCGCATTTGATACAATCTCATCCGCGATATTCCTGCAGGTGGGAGCAATGGTACCTATACATCCGCGAAGCTTTCCGCCTTCGTGTATCGATACAAATGCACCGGCTCTTCCGTTCTTCATTTCATCCGTAAGCTCATCATCAGACGGAACATATACTTCATTTTTACTGATGATCAGATCAATCGTCTTCTTCGCAAGTTCAACGTACTTATCCATGGCTTCCTCCTTTTTAGCTTTCAGAATACGGCAGCGGATGGTATATGCAGAATCCGTAGCCTACACCGAATGTCGCTTCGTGTGACATTTCCTTTGTTTCAAAATTTATTCCTTCAAATGCGCCGCCCATGATCGTAAATGATCTGTGCCCGCATTCCATAGCCTTATCAAGAAGAATGGGATCATATGAAGCAAGCGCTCCGAAATCTCCTTCACCCATCGTCTTCATGATCATCTCATCATAAACGGGCCCCTCGGGCGAAAAGCCGTAAGGTCCGTCTTCCTTCTGGCAATGACTTAAGTCTCCGCTTGCGACGAAGACACATCTTATTCCGGTTTTATCTATGGCTTTCCTGATAGCTTTTCCGAATTCAAAATGAGTATTCAGATCAAGTCCGGAAAGTCCGATGCGAATAAGCTTATAGTCCGTGTATCTTTTGTTTATGAAATATAAAGGAACTGTGGTTCCGTGATCGAGCAGAGGATCTCTTTCTCCGTCTGTCCCCGCCGGAATGCATTCCTTTTCGCAGAGCGATTCGATCTCACGGACAAGCTCTTCATCATATGAAACATTGAAGCGGACGTTACGTGCGCCGAAACGGCTGAAATCCCCGGCAGCTTCTCTTCCGGGAGAAATATGGAAATAATCCCTGTACATGACCGAATGGGGAGAAGTAAGAATTATGGTGTCCGGCTTGATCCGGGCAATATCCGAAGCAACCTCATCAAATGAGGCCAGAGTATCACTGATCTTCAGTTCTTCGCCTCCACCTATCTCCGGAACGGCGATCGGCGGATGAGGCACCATATATCCGGCAAGAAGCGGCATGATCATCCCTCCCAATGGCAATTGTACTATATTTTGATAGATTATAGGGAAAATACTTTTGATCTGTGAATTAGCTGAAATGATAAATTTTGATAAATTTGATTTATAAATGATAAATTTTGATAAACGGCAGAGATCATGGATATAGACTTTGATTAATTCTATGGAACTGTTTCAGGATATAGGTTATATTTTTATACACAAGCGTATATTTGAAGCCTGCGCCCCCTTATAAGGAGATAAGTATGAGCCCACGCAAAACACTTCTATTCCTCATAGCCTTTGTTTTCATGTTACTCATCCCGGCGAGGGTTCATGCGGAAAGGTATATCCTATGCCTCGGATGCGACGGCACCGGTAAATGTGAACTCTGCGATCCCGCAAAAGGAAGTGACCGTCTCGGAGACGGATATATGCAATGCTGGTTATGTCATCAGACAGGATACGCTGTGTGCGGAACCAATCATACGGGTGACGGAACCCCCATCGGATGTGACGGAAGCGGACACATGCCTGACGGCTCTTTATGCGTTGTATGTAACGGCGAAGGACGGTATCCCTGTGATGTCTGCGGCGGAACAGGTATATTTGAGTGCAAATGCAGACAGCAGGGGCAGCCCGGCAAATGCACTCTCTGTTACGGTACCGGTTGGCGACTCATCAATTCAGCCGGTGTATGCTATAACACCACTCCCGTATATCCCTCAGACGGTTCAACCATAGATACATCCAATTTCGGATATATGGGCACTATGACCTATGATGCCAGCCGCTTTGGACTCGGAATAACCGCTGCTCAGTTTGAAGCGATCAAGGACGGCAACAGTGGGAATAATACCGGAGGAAATAATAATCCTCAGGATAACTCCGGCGGTGATCCGGCCCCCGGTCCGCAACCTCAGCCGAATCCCGAAGGGTCGGACGATGAGCAGCCGGGTGATAACCCTCAGGAGCAGCCGAGCGATGATAACTCATTCCTCGTCGAACCCGCTTCTGACTACGAAATAACAAAAGAGATCGAATCCGGGCAGGATGAGATCTTCTTTATCTGCAGATATGTTGCAGGAAATTATCTCTTTTCCGTAAAGGCATTGATGGCTCAGATGTACGATGCCGAACTTGATTCCATTCACGGCATGACGGAAACAAGTATTAATGACTTCCGCGGTCATCTTGAGGCTGCGGCAAACGGCATTGAATTTACAGATAGTTCAGATGGACCGGATGACATCCAAATTGAATTCGGTTGCGAAAGAATTGAATACTTCCCCTTCAGATGTGAGGTCCTCATTGAAGTCCCTCTCACATTCGGTCATGCTCCATGCGATCTTTATTATGTTGAGGACGGAGTATATTACAGCGTTCCGGTCTGTCCCGTCAGAAATGTAGATTCCGCCGGTGAACATGAATATCTGGTATTCACCATCGACAGATTCGGAGAATTTGTCTTCACCAACCGGCCGACAGAATCACAAGGCTCTCTTCTGCCCGAAGCACCACAGACTGTAAACGATACTCCCGGAACAATCGATAACGGTAATTCTTCCGATACAAATACAGAACCGGAAGAAGCAACAGCATCTCCCGGTTCAGAATCAACAGATGGATCATCTAGCAGCAAAAGTGCTACCCCTGCGATAATCATTGTATTGATCGCTGTATGCGCTTGTGGGGGAGGGGCTTTCTATCTTAGGAAAAAGAAGAAATAGTATATAATCCTAAGCCAAGAATATTCTCCCACATCTGTTTTGAAGTCATATAGGGATATCTTTCTATATAATAAATAATTAGCATCTATAATGTCATATTCTCTTCGGGCTCTTCTGCGAAAATCATGAAAGAATACTTCTATATCGAGAAAGCCTAAGATATCGATGCAAGCAAAGATATCATAGTGAAAAAAACTATAATAGTATTTCATTTGCTAAATTTACATTCAGCGATACCCTTTTAATATCCTCTTCAAATATATAATTCCATAAAAGAGTTTTATCCGCCTTAGAAAAGACTTTCTTTAAATATTCATACAAAACGTAATTCAAGCTTTCATCAGGAGATTCATCAATCAATGCCAAAATCAAAGATAGAACAAAAGACAAAAAACTGTATTTCAAATTCTCAACATTGCAGCACTTATTAATTTGTAGATTAATTCTATCAAGAGCATTAATAACACACGAAATATCGTTCCATTTACTACCTTGAAGGGATTTAAAATCATGTATTCTATAATAATACAACCTATCTTCTATTACAGACACACGATTTGATAGCATCAAATTTGCATATGTAAAATACATATCATTAAAATATTTCTGCTCATCAAAAGCAATATGATTTTGCTTTATAAACGAGCTATTAAACACTTTATTCCATGGCGCACCAGATGTAATAAAGAAGCAATTTTTTACATTTTGAAAAGAAAAAACATTCTCTTTTGGTAAATAATTCTTTCTGAGAATAGGTGAATCATAATTAATCAATCCTGAATTGCTATCAATCTCATATCCACCAAAAATCAATATATCTAATTCTTTTTTATATATGATTTCATATGGTTTAACTAAAATATCCGGTGAAAAATCATCATCCGAGTCAATAAACTGAATGTACTTACCAGAAGAAAACTTCATGCCAATATTTCTTGCAGCGCCTGCTCCATTTCCATTTCCAGAAATATATCTAATTCTTTCGTCGATTTTGCAATATTCATGGATTATTTTCGATGAATCATCATCGCTTTTATCATCCACACATAAAACTTCAAAATCACAATTTGTAACTGATATTAATTTGCTTAAAATATGTGGCAAGTATTTATGTGAATTTTTAATCGGAATAATAATAGATACTAAAGGAGTAGTCATCTTCTCATATATTATCTGTGTAGCAAATCATAAATCAAATTATCATTACAGCTGTAAATGATTACAATAACCTCGATATAATTCATTTATTGTACATGCCATATCATTTGCAACAGAAAAATGATTATATCTCAAATACTTTATCACCTGATTAATGCCTACAAACAATTCAGGAAAATCACAAAGTGAATGTTTGCTATGTTTGCCGGTATCCCACACCCATGTATATAAATTCCCAATTTGAGATAAACCGTATTTGCATTCGCAACCTAGTTTTTTCATCAAGGGAACATACTGCCAATTATAATCAACTCTACTTTTACTGTTTACAATCACCAAAAACTTATTATGAGGAGAATTGGTTAAATGATAAATAAAATCAGATCTATAGAAATTATCATTTTGAGGATCAACACTAACTATTTTTTTGAATTCTTCATACCATTCGTGTTTCCACAAATAAATCTGAGGATTGATACCTATTGAAAAGCTACCTGGCAAATAATGAGAAGTATATAGAGCTGCTGTTCCGCCAGATGACGATCCATATAAAATGCAGTTCTCAGTTGGAATGGATAATTTTTTAGCAATTGAAATAATTAACCGTGCCAACAATTCTCTTAGATTCGTTTTCGAATCACCGTAATACCACCCAATGGGAAGGTTATTATACATAAAATACATAGGATCTGTGATATTCAAGACGTTTGCATTTGTTAAGTTACTCCAAGACCACCTATTATATTGTGTTTTTTTGTTTTCATCGAAACCTGCAGCACTATTTAAAAATACATAGAGCATATCCGAATCTTTTTTTTGTAATAAAAACCTAAAAGATATCCCTTGTATATCGCAATGATATTCACCTGACTCAAGTACGCACTCATCTAAATCTTCTAACAGTAAATCTTTTCGGAATTCAGGAAAAGACGGTTTATATATTTTGCAAATAGTTTCCTCAAGTAAGGAATTAAATACTTTCATACCGTCACTATTTGAAGTTTTGATTTGATTATAATTCATGGTATTCAGTGGTTATCCGATATGCACTATTATTCAAAATATTTTCTTGAATAATTTCATTCCCTAATGGGCAATCATTCGTCTTATCCATCTAGGAATCAAAGTAATAAACAGTCCAATTTTATAGCTTTTCGATTTTCTCGTTTCATTTAAACAATAACTATCATATCGAAGTCCTTCAATCAAAAAATTGTTTTCATTCAACAATCGATTTAATTTTTGAATATCAGATCTTAATTGTTTTATCTCAGCATCTTTTATTTTGAGTTTGTCATTTATTAATTTTGTATCATTCGATTCTATTCCAATATTTTTAGATAGCAGTTCGCTAGGAAACTTGAAATTGGAAACATAAAAATATTTAGCAGAAAGTGTTTCATCAGATAAGTTCTCAGCAAATCTATCAGCACCCATCTCTTTTATATCATTCACAAGATTATAGTATCGTTTTTCGGCATATTTCATATCATTTATAAGTTCATACTCGCGAAAAGCCGTATTAATAATAAAATACATATAATCCTGATAATATAGTGAC
>JAEEQL010000088.1 GCA_016285265.1 Lachnospiraceae bacterium | reverse complement strand
AGTGTTGCAAAGTAGCTGTCGCGTACATTATCCTTGGTGGTTATCTGACGGCAGTAATCTTCGTTGATAAGAAGATTCCATGTGGAAACCTCTTCCTCGGAAAGAACATCGGGATTGTAGAGGAATCCGAGAACACCCCACATATAGCATGCGGCATATTCATTCCAGTACTGGCCGTCTATCTCGTTGGTCTCGAATGTTTCCCTGATGAAAGGAGAAACATTTCTGATGTAATAGTTGAGTTCGTTTTCCTCATCGAAGAATTCATCCGAATAAGGAACAAGCTTATCCTCTGTCATAAGCTTCATGATCATGTATTCCGAAGGACATACAAGATCGAACTCATCGCCGAGTGTGAGCATGTTGTAGAGCTCTTCGTTGGTTCCGAAGCAGCTGTACTCCACATGTACTCTCTGACCGTAGGTCTCGTAGTACCACTCTTCGAAATCCTCATAGAGTGCGTTCTCGCCGAAGATGTCACCGGACTCAAGGTCGATCAGTTCATCATCTCCCCAGCCGCCTTCGTCGATATACTCTTCCCAGTTGCAGACTCTTATTGTGATCACATCATCGGATGCGGCCTGTACGGGAATGGCAGAAACCGAGCTGATCAGGGTTCCGATCATAAGCGTAGCAGCAAGGGCTAAGGAAGCTATCTTCTTTCTCATGCGCTTACCCTCCTGTCCTTACGTACTTTGGTGTTTTCCTTTGCGGATTTCTTCCTGTTCATGCCCAGGCATATGCAGAGCACGATAAGGAAGATCACGGTGGAAAGTGCCCAGAGGGCGGTCTTGATCTCAGTTCTGGAACCTCTGGTCGCATTTACGACATATGTGGAAATGGTGTCGAATGCAGCGGGCTTTGTGTAGGTCGCAACGAAATAATCATCGAGTGAAAGTGTTACAGCCATTACAAATCCGGAAACGATACCGGGCATGATCTGAGGTATGACAACCTTTCTTACGGCCGTGGCGGGTGATGCGCCGAGATCCAGTGCGGCTTCGTAAATGGAAGGATCCATCTGTCCGAGCTTGGGATAGACGGAAAGGAATACGAAGGGAGCACAGAGTACTGTCTGTCCGGCAACAAGAGGGAAGAAGGTATCCTTATTGATGCCGAATACCACAACAAGCAGGATGCAGATTGAAAAACCCGTGACTACATCCGCATTGACTACGGGAATCTGGTTCACGACACGATATGCCCTGAGAGCTCCCGGTTTGGAATAGAACGCTCCCATCGCACCAAGGGTGCCGAGAATAGTGGAGAGAACCGCAACTGCAAGTGCAAGAAAGACGGTTCCTTTTATCATCTCCGCAAGTTCTTCGGTGGTAAATAAGGTTATGTAGTTCTGAAGCGAGAAATGCGCACTCTCACCGATCGATGCAGCATCTGTAAAGCTGTAGAACGCAAGGATCAGGATGGGTGCATAGATAAGGAGCAGGACTACGAGCACAACGGCAAGAGCGATACTGTTGTTTTTCTTCATAATACCGAACCTCCTCTCGCAGTACCTTCGTTTTCATCATTACCTGCCAGTAATGTGAACAGGCATATGATGACGAGAAGGATAAGTGATATCATCGATCCGCCGTGCCAGTCGTAAGCCGAGAAGTAGCTTCCGATAAGGCTGCCCATGATGTAGGTGCTGTTGTAGAGCATATCGAGGACAACGTAATTGGTCATCGCGGGAAGGAATACCATCGAGACTCCGCTGATGACTCCGGGCATGGAAAGAGGGAGCAGCACGCGAAGGAAAGCCTGCCTGGGATCAGCTCCGAGATCGGCGGCCGCTTCGATGAGGCTCTTATCTATCCTTGATATCTGGTTATAAATGGGAAGGATCATGAAGGGAAGGAAATCGTAAGTCATACCTATCACAGAATTCACGAAAGGATGAAAAGCGAGGTTTCCTTCAACTACGGTAAGTATTTCCTTGAGTGCCGTGATACGCAGTGTGAAGTTGATCCACATAGGCATTACCATGAGCATGAGTATCGCCGACTTGGATCTGATCCTGCTTGCGGCAAGGAAATATGCTGCGGGGTATGCGATAAGAAGGCATACACAGGTTGTAACAAAAGCAAGGACCAGCGAATACACGAGCGTACCCATGGTATTCGGATCCGTGAAAAAGTTTATGAAATTGCCGATTCCCGGTCTTCCGCTTGCATCGGTGAATGCATAGTAGACTATAACAACGAGCGGAAGGATCACAAATACCAGGAGATACAGCGCATAGGGAATACCGAGGTATTTCCTCTGAAATGTTCCTTTCATCTTCTATCTCCCGTTATTTTGCAAGTGTGAAGGTCATCTTCTCTGCAGGCATGATCAGACCGACGATATCTCCGAGGTTCCAGAGATATTCGTCATCAACGATAAGGTCATGTCCCTTCGAAGTACGGATGACATAGCTGTAATGGTCTCCCTTATAGATAAGGTTGATGATCTCGCCGGAAGTAAGACCCTTCTCTGCATCATCGGTAAGCTCGATATCCGCAGGCTCGATCGAGATATGGATCTTGATGTTCTCGGGTCTTATCGTCTCACCCGAAGAATCCTTCAGAACACCGTCCTTAAGAACGGATCCCTTTATTATTGAAGTGATGTCCGCATCAATGGGCTTTTCGTTATATTCAAGCGAATAGTCATCATTGATATCGGCATCGAATCTTGTGGTATGATCTTCAGCGATCATGATGTGGATTCCGTCAGGCTCGAGACACATGCCTACCTCTTCTCCTACCTTGGGAGTCTTGGTCGACTGGATGACCATCTCGTACTTTCCGCTCTCGACGGTTATCTCATAATGAATTCCCTTGAAAACGACACCGGTGACCACGCCCTTAACGGTACCCTTTTCGGGTGCGGTAAGGATGACATCCTCGGGACGGACGACAGCATCGATCTGGGTTCCTTCGGGCACATCATCCATGCACTCGAATTCGCCGCCGCAGAATCTTACTTTCATCTTGCCGGTCATGATTCCCTTGAAGATGTTGCTCTCTCCGATGAAGTCGGCAACAAATGCGTTTGTAGGCTCATTGTAGATGTCTTCGGGCTTTCCGATCTGCTGGATCTGGCCGCCGTTCATGACAACGATCTTATCGGACATGGTCAGGGCTTCTTCCTGATCATGGGTTACATATATGAAAGTAATGCCGAGTCTGTCGTGCATGGACTTAAGCTCGATCTGCATCTCTTTTCTCATCTTGAGATCGAGTGCACCGAGCGGCTCGTCCAAAAGAAGGATCTCGGGCTCATTGACAAGAGCTCTTGCTATGGCGATACGCTGCTGCTGGCCTCCGGAAAGAGTAGCGACACTTCTTTCCTCAAAGCCTTCGAGGTCTACCATTTCAAGAACATGCTTAACCTTGCGGTCTATCTCCTCACGGTCCATCTTCTTGAGTTTGAGACCGAAGGCGATATTGTCATAAATGTTCATGTGGGTAAAAAGAGCATAGCGCTGGAATACCGTGTTAACGGGGCGCTTGTTCGGGGGGAGTTTTGAGATATCCTTTCCTCCCAGAAGGATCTGACCGCTTGTGGGCCTGTCAAAGCCTGCGATCATGCGAAGTGTTGTGGTCTTGCCGCAACCTGAGGGTCCGAGGAATGTGACAAACTCGCCTCTTTCAATCGTGAGATTGAAATCGTCCACGGCGATGAAACCGTTGTCGTCAAACCTCCTTGTGACATTCCGAAGCTCGATTATAGGCTCCGGGGCAGTAGAAGAATTACTCATTTCTTTCCTCCCAGACCTGATCCTGGCACTTTCTATCCGTGCCTCCCCGCGGGTTCTGCCATTCAGCGCACCTGAAGTCTGTACGGGTCATAAGGTTAGTCACATGCTAAAGCCTACGACCTCCGCGTTTTTTCAGACCAAATCCCGCATATTCTAACATCATTTACCCCCCTGCACAATAAAAAATGACAAAAATTCGCTTTTTTTTAATTTATGCTTTCTGATATTATGTTGTCACGATCTTTAATGCCGTTACAAGCCTATCTCTATGAGTGGAGGATACCATTATGAAGGTTCGAAAGATCAGTCTTACGATGCAGATCCTGATGATCAACGCAGCGATCCTGCTCGTCACAACCGCAGTTCTCGGAATAGTCACCACAATAATGTCCGAAGGGACAATGGTCACTCTGGTAAAACAGAGAATGATCGATATCGCAAACGCCGCTGCAGCAGGTGTTGACGGAGACGAACTTGAAGCTCTCGAAGACGGCGATCAGGAAACGGAAAGTTATGCCGATGTTCTGGACGCCCTTGACCTGTTCAGGGAAAATACGGATCTTGAATACATATACTGTATGGAACAGACGGGACCCGACAGCTTTGTATTTACCGTGGATGCCGATCCGGAAGAACCTGCAGACTGGGGAGATGAAGTGGAGACCACTGACGCCCTGATCGAAGCGGGAAACGGAACCACAGCCGTGGATGACAAGCCATACACCGATGAATGGGGCAGCCATTACAGTGCATACAGCCCTGTCCGCAACTCCTCAGGCAAGGTCGTGGGAGTCGTGGGTGTGGACTTCAGCGCCGACTGGTACAATTCCCAGGTTACCGATCATATCCGTATGGTCGTTATCTTAAGCGTGATTCTGCTTGTTCTGAGTATCCTTGCGATACTGCTCCTGACTTCAAGGATCAAGAAGCGCTTCGTCATGCTTAACGACAAGCTCAGTGATATAGCCGACGGATCCGGCGACCTTACCAAGAAGATCGAGATCTCCTCGGGAGACGAATTCGAAGTCATTTCAGGCAATATGAATACCTTCATCGACCAGATAAGGGATATCGTATCCGGAGTCAAGAATAATGTATCGGATTCGATAACCTCCTCGGGAGAACTTGCTCAGATCGCAGACCGTGCAACCGATACGATGAACAGCCTCTCCGATGCGATCTCGGGAGTATCCTCGGGCGCACTCCGGCAGGAAGAGGATGTAAATACGGCTTCCGACAATGTCCGCACGATAGTGGGCAAGCTTTCGGAAATGACACAGACCGTAAACACCGCTGAGGAATGCACCGAGAACATGACCAGGTATTCCAACCTCGTTTCGGGAACCTTTGACGAGCTCATCGCTTCCATCAAGGAATCCATGGAAGAGCTGGAACAGGTTACAAAGGAAATGAGCGGCGTAGGCAACTGCGTTGAGGAAGTAACCAGTGCCGCAGATGCTATCAACGCGATTGCAAACCAGACCAATCTCCTCTCACTCAACGCTTCGATCGAAGCCGCAAGAGCGGGTGAAGCGGGAAGAGGATTTGCGGTCGTTGCCGACGAGATCGGTAAGCTTGCGGAACAGTCCAACGAATCATCCGCATCGATCAAGAGCATAATGGATCAGCTAAAGACCCAGACCGACAAGACCATAAAGCTCGTCACACAGCTTAATGACGCAATGGCAAAACAGGAAGAAACCAGCACAAGCTCCAAGGAATCCCTGTCGACCCTGTTCGATAACATCGACCGTACAAAGGAAAACTTCGACATAATAAGGAACAACGTGGACGGAATAAGCGATGCCTGCGATATGCTGAACGGTACCATCGAATCGCTTTCATCCATATCCGCCGAGAATGCAAACTCCGCAGAGGTTACCGCAAATGCATGCAATGAGATCTCCGGAATAATAGATAATGTTTCGGCGAAGGCAGATGCGATAAAGAGCCACTCAGACGATCTCGGAAGCATGGTAGGAAAGTACAGAGTATAAATATACTGTAGAAAAAAAGGGCTTCGCGATGATATTACCCACATCGTGAAGCCCTTTCTTATCGATTCAATTATTCATTAAATGCCTCCTTTTTTGCAACGTAATCCGTCTTCGTCAACCATAATTTCTCCGTAACAGATTCTGTTGGTGTTCCCATTTCCATAATCAGACATTTTGTACAATTAATTACTGATTTATATGAATCCTCATATTTTCCGGTTTTGAAATATTCAACTACCACTTTGTAATCTTCTTCGTTTAGGAAATATATTTCCAATGAAACAAAAATATTTAATCCATAATCATCCCTATATTTTGTCACAAGTTCATTTACAGCCTCAGCAAAAACATCATATTCACTTTCCGCATCATCTGAATAGACTTCGCTTGATTTATCAATAAACACACGAAAACCAATACTATTAATAGGATAGATATCATATATATCCCGAATAGAGTAATCACCTTTTTTTATCAAATCACATATTGATAAATTACTATTCGTTCTATTTGGAACTCCTTCTGAAATGGCTAATACATAAGTTCCTTTCACATATATCTCTCCTAATTTATCACCAATACTACTTCGAAAACAGTCTGTCTCCTCCCTTGCCAATAGTGCTCCTACATAAAAATCGTATCCCAGGGAACCATCTTTTCCATATAAGCACGAAAACTTCAATTCCTTATCATTAGCTGGATAGCACATTGCTTTATAGCCATCTCCATCTCGATATATTGATTCAATTTCAAATTCTTCTCCGTATCTATTTTCCAAATCATTTAGGATTACATTTTTCATTTTCTCCTCTTGTGAAGAACCGAAATCAATCGAGCATGCCGATATACAACACAAACAGGAAATAATAAACAAGCAGAGGAATAAATTACTCCTATGAATGAAAATAATTCTTTTCATCATTTCTCCTTTTCATTAGTTCTGTATCTATTTCTCGCTAAATTTAAAACTTTATGAAAATATATCATTAATGTTCTCCAGGAACGGCTCCAAGAAATATTCCATTCTTCTGTGAACGTAAAATAGCCTAGCTGTACAGCAATCTGCATTTCTTTATCTGTAAAAACAGTGTCATATTCAATTCATCCTTTCTCTTTTATTTATGTATTCTTCTTTAGTCAATCTCATTGTTTCACTATAATTCCCTTGCTCAGATCCTAGTTGAAGATATATAATACCACGCGGTTTTAATATACTTATAAATTCCATATCTGGATATAAGTGAGTGCTAAAATATTCTTTCACATAATCTAGTTTTTCGTAATTCACAAAATAAATATGCATCGTCACGCTTACTTCCTGATTATATATATTTTTGTACATACCAGTCAGTTCATCAGCTGATTGACATAACAATTCGTATTCCTTTCCAGGATCAATCACATAAGAAACATCAGAGGAATAAATAAATACATAAAAAAGTAATTCTGGAGAATAGACTTTATAATGCAAATCATCTAATGTATATTCGTCATGTGATATCATCTCTTCAACAATAAAATCGCCTCTATGCATTGGAACACCAAATGCAAAAGCATCTAAATCCGTTTTTGACAATATTTCATTTAAAAAATTAGTGTCCTCTGATGTTATAATCGACCCTGGATATGTATCATAAATAACAGCTCCTGTTTCCGAATCTGCAAAACCATCAAACAGTAGCTTAGGATTATTATTTGGATGGCATACAAAATCAGCTCCACCGCCATATAGAGACAGATAATCACACGTGAATTTGGTATGATATCTTGAATTCAAATCATGTGTAATCCGAGATTGTAAAATTGTATCTGCAATCTTTGTATGATTCACTAAAACCAAAAGAATTATCACAACAAAAACGCACAGCATAACTTTTTTTATTATTTTTTTCATTGTAGTTATTTCACTCTTCCTTTAAACTAGTATTCAAACTATTTTGGAACAGCTCAATGAAAAATTCCATTATTGTCCTCGTGCCGACAATGATATCAACACTTCCCGCATACAAGTATTTGTAATCTATGTTCTTTTAAAAAATTTCATGAAGCGTTCGCTCTACCATTGTTCCTGCTTCATTGTTAGCTATTTCAAGAAAATTAAAATACGCTAATTGAGCTGCTATTTGTAATTCCTTATCTGTAAACACACTCATAACTCCATAGCCTCCCTTGCACATATATATTCTTCGCGACTAAGCCATAAATCTTTTGTTACATAGTCTTTCGGTTTGCCCATCTGCATAGATATTATAGTAGAATGATTAAGTAATTCTTTTAAATCAGCATTTACATCATCATATTCATCAACCAATTGTTGATAGTATTTGTCATCCAGAAAACAAATATCCATATCTATATATATATCCAATCCATATAATTCATTATATTTTGATACCATTTTCTCCACAGCATCTTCTATGATGTCATACTCTTCACCATAGTCTCTGTCACCAATTTGATTATCAATATATATGTAAAAAAACAACCTATCAATCGGATCAATCTCATAAGCTTTTTGAATAGTAAACGAATTCTCTTTTATTAAATCGCATATGGCAACATTACTTTCAATACGCCCGGGGACACCTTCATCGATTATTAAAGCATTTGCACATCGGACATAAGACTCTCCCAAGCCTTCTCCAATATAATCTGAAAAACTTTTGCTTTCTTCTCTTGCGATTATTGCCCCTACATAAAAATCATATCCGAGCGAGCCATCAACACCATACATACAAGAAAACTGTAACGAAGCATCTTCAACAGGATGACATATTGCTTTATACATATGCTGTGAATAATTTAGAGAATCACAGACAAATTCCATCCCATATCGCTCTTGTAATTCATCTTCGATATATTTCTCATCAACAACAGTTTTTTCATTTGTGCATCCACAACATACGCACAATAAAAACATAATCAAAACGCTGACAAGAACAATGCGTTTTCTAAGCATTTTCATTTTTGCTCCTTTCATTCATTTCATTTTTTGTTTTTTTACAATAGACCAAAGTCATGATCATAGGCACAACAGATATTAAATGCCAAAAGAAAAGAACTATTGCAAGCATGAATATTTCTTCGCTCATATTCAATGCGCCAATATAGAAGAAAGCAAAATCTTTTCCCAGGTCTATCAGAAGAAATATAAGATAAAAAAGTAGTGTCACCGCTGAAACATTAGAAATAGATTTCGAGTTATTAATATGGATTACAACCAGATTACCGACGATTATTGATAATAATGGGGCGGATGATAAAAGCAAACCCGTTACAATATTATATATACTGTTTGAGTTTAACTCATAAAAACCTTTTGATATCAAATCAGCGTAATACACTATAAAACTTATAACCAATCCAATAGTTAAACCCGTTGATTCATAGCTTTCATCTCCATCAATTCATCCTTTCCCTTTTGCTAATATATTCCTCTCTGCTCAATCTCAATGTTTGGGAAAAGTGCCCGTTACTTTCCGGCCCCATCTGCAGTGTGATCAGATGATTAGGACTTACAGATTGATTAAATTCATAATCAGCCTCTGTGTGGGTAGAAAAGAAATTTTTTGCAAATTCAATTTCCTTATCAGTCACATAATAAATATGCATATCAACGCATATATCAAGGTTGAATTTTTCATTATAATATTTGACCATTGAATCTACAGAACCCGAGATTAAATCATAATCTTTTCCGGGATCGTCTTTAAACGAGTCGCTTGTTTTATCTATAAAAATATAAAAGAACAAGTTTGAGCAAGATGCATAATCCATAAAATCATCAATGGTATAATCTCCTCTTCTTATAACTCTTGCAGCTCTAGAGCCAGTCTGATGCACAGGAGCACCATACACATATATATCCCCTAGGCTTTTTGATAAGTACTCTGTCATTAATTTCGTATCTTCTTTTGCAATTATCGCTCCCACAAAGCGATCATAGCTTATTCCTCCGCTTCGAGAATCAGCCATTCCATCAAAATGCAGTGAAGGATCATCTGTCGGATAACATACAAAAAATGCTCCTCCACCATCCGTCCTCAACGACTCACATTCAAACTCTGTGTTGTAGCACTCTTCCAGGTTACTAATTATTTTATTTTCGAGGCCTCTTCTTATGTGGCAGGATGTCAATGGAAAAATTGTTAACAATACACATAGAATCAAGCAAGTTTTTAATATATGTCTTAGTCGCATTTTATTATCCTTTCAAAAAAATAGCGTAAAATTTCTTGTGTAAAAAAATTTTACGCTATCGGATTTCCTTTATCCGGATCAAGTATCATCCGTTTATCAGCCTGATTATTTAGAATGAGAATATATCCGTCATCCTTGCACTTTGCGATGACGGGAACTGTGAGTTTGGAGAAAAGATTTTCTTTGAAAACAGATAATTTTACTTTAAGACCTGCTTCCTTCGCAGATCTGATAATGGTAGCATCAACATCTTTCGTACCCGCAAAAGATGTCTCAAGCTTCTTACTGTCAGCCTTAACACCGAGCATTCTGAACACTACCATAAGGCTGACATATCCGGGATTATTCATTTGTGTCCTCTTAGAATAAATAGAACGTTTTCTTATGAAAACGTTCCCCCCAAGGACATTTTACTTAACGTTTTACTTAATCGCAAGAATTTTTACTATCTTTCTGTTTAAACGGGCGAACAATCGAGTTTCATGGTGCATTTCTTTACGGTATAAAAAACCCCTTTCTCCGGTTGTCCGGAAAAAGGGGTACTTATCAAACTGTGTTTATATATTCTTATCAGTTTGCACCGGGGGTTCCGCAGTCGGGGCAGAACTTGGATGTGATGCCCGATTTACCGCAATTGGGGCAGTTCCATGCAGCCACGACGGGTGATCCGCCGGAAACCACATTTCCGAATCCCTGACCTACCTGGGCTGATGTTCCCATGATGGGATTAAGGACATCCTTTGTCATGTTGATGACGCCGCCCATGGCTCCCAGAGTAACTCCGAGTCCGGCAACATCTCCGATCGCACTTCCGCCGCCGTTTCCGCTTCCGCCACCGGTAATGCCGTTCTTCATGGCCTCTAATCCGACCTCCCTTGCAGTCTCCTGCTGGTAGGTATAGCCCTTCATCTTCATCTCAACAGCTTCAGCCTCTGCCTGCATCTTGTATGCATCCGCTTCGGCCTGTGCCTTGATCCTGAGCGCTTCTGCTTCTCCCTGGGCATTTACCATCTTCATCTGGGCTTCGGTACTTGCTTCGACAAGCTTTCTGTCCCTTGCAGCCTCAGCTTCGGCTTTCCTTACTTCCTCATCGCGTACCTTGAGGGTCTTGTCGGCGAACTGCTGTCTGAGCTTTATGAAATTGGGATCGTCGTCGGGAGTGGTTATGCTCGTTACATAGAACTCGGGCATATAGAGTCCGTATTCGGTCAGCGTCTCGTTGATGTCGATACGGAGTG
>JAEEQL010000190.1 GCA_016285265.1 Lachnospiraceae bacterium | reverse complement strand
TTTTCGTCGAGAAATAAACCAGCGGAATATGATGATCTGATACCCTCGGTTCTAATTGTTTAATCCCTTCAACAGGGGAAGCATGGTAATACATATTTCAACAAATCTCCCGATTCTTGGTTATCATGAAAGTTAAAGTGTATGATAGTATGGACAGATATTCTCGTAATGCCCGTCTTTCATTCTGAATCCACCCGGTATCGTTCCCAACTGCACAAAGCCTAATCGCTCATATAAATGTCTCGCATGCACATTGCTCTCAACTACAGCATTAAACTGCAATACCCGAAAGCCAAGTTCTTTACCTTTGGATAGACAATCTATTACCAGCTTCTCTCCAATATGCAACCCTCGACACTTTGAACTTACTGCATAACTTGCATTACAAATATGTCCACATCTACCGACATTATTCGGATGCAAAATATATAAACCAACAATCTGTCCATCGTCTTCAGCGACTCCAGTATAACTCTGCGATTCAAAAAACTCCCGGCCTGACACATCGTCAAGCAGATCTTCCTGAGGAAACGCTATTCCATCCTCGACAACGTCATTCCAGATCTCTATCATCTTATTAATGTCTTTTTCTTCATATTTTCGAATAATCATTCATATGCCTCCTCGTCAGTTATACTGGAATTCTTACAACTGAAACGCTTTTTCTGCTAAAGCAACCGTCTCTTCTATTGTTCTGTTTTCATCACGCAGGATCGTAGTAAAACCGGAATTCAGAAATTCATCATATGTATCTTTAGAATTGATCAGTTCGAGACCTTTACGATAATTCTGCATAGCATATTCCGGGTCTGGCTCCTCCAAAATCAGCTTATAGAGAAACTGTTTTTCCGGATCCGGCCGTTCAAAAAATCTTCTCACAGAAATCATCGGATCTGCAAGCATTACAAGCGTATGATTCTCAGGTGCTATTCTCTTCAATGTTGCAATACTGATATTTGTGTCAACAAACACCGGCTTCCCTTGATCGCAGATTTCCGGAAGCATACGCAGTTCCAATATTTCGCATTCTTTTTTCACCCCGTCTATCCAGGCCTTATACTCCTGCGGCGACCTTCTTATAAAACCATGCCAATCCTCAAGATCTCTTGTGTAGGTTAAACAGGGAAATTCGCCTGCATCAAGTGTTTCCGGATAATTATCGTGGTAATTCTCCTCGCAGGCGATGCCGTTATGTCTTTTAGCCAGCTCTTTTACCATTGTGGATTTACCGGCATATGCTGTGCCTATGATAAAATAGGCATTTTCAAAATAAGTCTTATCACTCATATTTCAAATTCTCCCACTCATCACGCGTGATCATACAGGTATATTCCCCGGATGTGATACCGGTCCGCGGATATGTCCGCGTGCCTTTATCGTTAACACACTTCATTCCGATCTTACGCATCACTCCAAATGACGCCGGATTATTTATATCACACTGTGCATATACTTTATCTATTCCTATTACTTCGAAGGCATAATCAAGAACTGCAGAAGCAGCCTCTGATGCATATCCGCGATTTCTGTATGCCTTGTTAATAATCCATCCAAGTGTTGCATAGGATCTGTCTTCGCTGTGTCCAAGATCACAGTCACATCCACCGATTATTTTACCATCCAAAAGAATAACGAATTCATAATTCGTCTGACCTTCAGAATTCCACTCCTCCTCATTTCTTTTGACAAAGTCGACCGTCTCTTCAAAAGTGTCATTCGGAAGCCAGAACATCATTGTTATTTCTCTATCACCGGCATACTCATGTATTTCATTTTCATCGCCTATGCGGATAGGTCTTAGTGTCAATCGTTTTGTTTTTATCTCCATTTGTAGTGTCCCGTTAGGTCAGTAGTCAGGCCATGCTTTAAGATTGTTCCTTACCGGATGCCGGGAAAATATTCCGAAAACGACAACGGTGCTATATGTATTTCATCCCCCATTTTAAAATGTCAATCCTTCAATTATGCTTGCAGAAGCCCATGGCATCAGTGAAAACCAGGTACTGGCAATAGATCCGTCCGGGTATCTTTCCGTCAAAAGTCCACGACAAAAGCAG
>JAEEQL010000007.1 GCA_016285265.1 Lachnospiraceae bacterium | reverse complement strand
TATGAGTTCAACATATGAAGATCTTGTCGAATTTGGATATTCCGAATAGACGGCGGAAGTGATCTTATAGCCGTTGAAGACAAGCAGGCAGACAATGACAAGAAAAGATGCAAGCCCTGCGGGAATATACGCTTTTTCCGGAACCCGGCTAAGTATTTTTTCAAATACCAAACCGGCGCTTTCACTCGAAGCATTTTCCATCGAATCACTACGGCTCTGAAACAGTCTTGCCGCAAGAACGATCATGAAGAACACGAAAAGGAATGCGAATCTGTGGGGATAAGCTACAGGATCCCTGAACATATGCCATACACGGTACAGAGGCCTGAAAAGGAAACTGAACGCAAATACGGCTATGATAACGCAGCCGCAAATAGTGTTCAGCCTGTTCTTTCTTCCTTTTACGAGAGTAAGTATTCCGAGAGCAAGGACTATGACCGTAAAGTATATAGCGGGTGCTCCCTCACTGTAGAGTGAGCCGAAATGTCCGCAAATGAACTGCTTGAACAGGCCGGTGACCGAGGTGACGATAAACGAGCCATTCGAATATACACCCGCATCCGCGCTCTTACCCTGCGAAAGTTCCTTCAGTACAGGAATGAGCAAAGGTGATGCCAGAAGCGCTCCGAATATCGAATAGAAGAAGAAATTAAGGAATCTGACCCCCATATCCTTGTAATCGGGCTTATCCGAAGCATTTTCGCTCAGGATAAAGAGCGAATACAGTACCAGGAATATACAGACCATATACGCTGAATAATAATGGAAATAAATGCAGAGAGCCAGCGCTACGGAATAAGCCAAACCTCTCTTGGCAACGGTATTCATCTCAAAATTGGACTCGATGATGCTCCTGGCTTCTTCGTTCGTCCTCATGCCGAACCTTAGCGAAGGATTGATGGGCGCCCTGCTCTTTTCGGGAGTAGTCTTAAGGAGCTTTTCAAGGAATAAGCATATGATGGGAAGCATATACATGGTATCGAGATACATGGGAAGCAGGAAGAAAGTCACTGCAGCGGAACTGAGAGCATAGCAAAGGCTTAGGGTAACCGTGGCAAGTCCGCTCTTTACCTGTCTGTATGTCATATAGAGCGAAAAGGAAGCCGCGATCATCCCGCATTTAAGAATGTCCATGAGCCATATGGCATCGGGAAGCCTGCGGACATCAAAAAGCAGCGTAAGAAGTGAAAAAGGTGATGCAAGGTAATAAGCGAACATCCCGATATAGGGAGTTCCGAGTGAACCCATGAATGAATATATAAACGATCCGCCGTCCGATAATACGGATTTAAGCGAAGAATAAAACGAAACGAACTGCTCCAGCATATCGAATACAAGGAGCGTCCTTTCCGATCCCGGAAAAATACCTGACAACGCAAAAATCACGGCTGCAAAAAGTGTAGCCGTGATAAATGAGATAACTGAATTCAGAACATATTTCTTCATCTGTGCTTTTTCCTTACTGCTATCATAAATACTCCCGTAACAACGAGAAGTCCGAATACGATCCATCGGATCAGGCCTCTGGTCACAAGCCAGTGCCTGAATGAATTATCGGCTTTAACGGCAGCGGGTCCTCCCGAAGCGGCCCTTAACGTAACCTCGGATGTGACGATATCGGAATCGGAAAGTGCCGCACCGGTCGAATAAAGTGCAAAGGGGCTGAGGTGGTAGGTTGTAAATCTCGCGAATTCCTTACCGTTCGTGCTTACTACGGTTACGGGGATATCCTCAAGCTGTCCGTTCCTGTCAACCGTAAGAACAACCAGCTTATCTCCGGAAAGCTCATCCGGAATCGGAATTGCTATCTCGAGTCCCTGGTTTCCGAGCTTATCTATCGATATTCCGGAAGCATCCTTTAAAGTGATATCATATATCACCCTCTCCCCGAGGGAATAATTCGAAAGGAATCCGGAAGCACGATCCAAAGCCCTGTCCATGACAGCGGACTCGGCCACTTCACGAACAGTCATCTCGTAGGGTCTGTCCGCACCGTCCAGATAAGCAAGTACTCCGTCACATCCGGAAACAGTCACACCGGCATTATCCTTATCCTCCGCAGAAGATCTGTAAGAGATATTGGATAATCTCCCGGTGCTCTCTTCACAGGTGATATTAAGTCCCGAAGCACTGTCTATATCGTCAAATGCATTAACTCCGACATTTTTGATCCTGTCAGGAATATCATTTACAGAAATTCCGGTTCCCATAAATGCCCTGTCCAGTATCTCTTCTTCATTTCCGCCAAAGGAAACCTCTGCAAGAGATGAGCATCCCATAAACGCGCCTTCGCCGACGCTTATAAGGGTATCGGGGAAAGCCAGTGTCTTTATAGTGGTATTTCCTTTAAATACCTCGGCAGCGATTATCCTGACGCCGCTCGGTATGGTGATATTTTCTCCCGTTCCTCTGTATGCAATAAGAGCTCCGCCGCTTACAAGGAAATCTCCGCTGCTGCTGTTCAGTCTTTCGTCAAGGCGGTTATTTATTCCTCCTTTGCCGGAAAGGAAATCCTCAACCCAGGGAGTCTCGGAAAATGCAAAAGGCTCTATCTTTTCAACGGAGGTGGGAAGCTGAACCTCAAGCAGTCTGTCACAGTGATAAAACGCACCGTAATCGATCGTCCGGACGCCTTCCGGTAAAGTTACGGAGATGACATCGGTTCTGGAGAATGCAAACTGTCCGATCTCGTGAACTCCCGAAGGAAGGCTCATATTGGTCAGATCATCCGACATATAATATGCCTTGTCCGCAACTATCTCGGAATCAACGATCGTGTACTTGGGGATTGTCGAAGAATATGTGATCTCGGGGCCTTCGTGATCTGAATGAACCGCTTCATTCTCGGCAGCCTGAATATCACTTCCGTTTATCACATGCATGGATGAATTATCCATGAAAACAACGGCAGAATTGCCGACAACATGTGTCTCACCGTATATATCCGTATTCTGGTTCACCGCAACCGCAGTATATGTTCCGTCCGGCCTCTGGGTGATCTCAAATTCAGTTGTATAAGCACCGGGCTCACCGTAAGGATCGGACTCGTCGATAACCTCGGTCTCTCCGTTTCCGGATACATCTTCGGTATCGGGATCTTCATTAACGACCGTCTCATCGATCACGTCGATCATTCCGGTGTCTTCATATATCGTGAACTTGGACTGTCTTACATAGAAGCCCTGGGCATATTTCCATGCATAAGAGCCTTCGGGAGCAAAGATGACAAGCTTATAGCATCCGTCGAAAGCACTTTCATGTATGTCTCTTGTATATTGGGTGATGGTAACTGATTCGAGATTTACATCGTCTTCAAATGCATAGATGCCGATAAACTTGATGTTTGCCGGAATATCGACCTTAACCAGGCCCATGCAGTTTGCGAAGACAAAGTCATCTATCTCCGTAAGACCTGAACCGATATAAACAGTCTGAAGCTTGTCACAGTCCCAGAATGCATATTCATGAATTTTCTTGACACTGTTTGGAATGGTGACCGATCGAATATGGTCGTTGTCCCTGAATGCATCGGTTGCGATCTCGATAACGGAGGAAGGAATTACCACATCTGTCGCACTGCCGTTGTACGAAACAAGCGTACCCGATGCCGTAACAGAAAACTCGGGGACGGATGCAGCATCCGCCCCCAGAGGAGGAAGCTGCATCACGAGTAAAGCGGATATTATCAGGATCACTCCTAACAGCTTTCTGATTCTTTTCATCTAAAGGTTCCTTTTACAGTAACAATCGACTGTCTGAATCTTTCTTTAAAGAGCATTTAATGTGCTTTTACTGTCTTCTTCTCTGCGCACCGCTCCTGTTATCTGCCTTGACGGGCTTTGCAATCTTTCTGTCCTTCATAAGGAAGAGGACGATGGAGATTGCAAACAGTGCGATGGAGATGAACCACTTCGGGTGAATGGGATCCGCGGTCTTGGGAGTATTGTCAAGTCCGGTTCCGATTCCGCTTCCGTCACTTCCTGCGGTCATCTCTACGGTATTAACGTAGATGACGTAAGGTGAGAAGTGGGTACAGGTGAAGGTCACACAGGAAACACCGTTAATGGTCGTAAATCTTGCATTGAGAGGATCTATCTCATTATTGGTGATAACGGCAACCTTGTTGTTAGCGGCATATCCTACCATCGAATCGGGAAGAGGAATCGTGATCGTAATGGTAAGACCCGAAGTATCGGTTATCTGTGTGGTTCCCGCTGCATCGTAAAGGCTGATATCGAACGGGAAGTAGATAATGTTATCAAGTGTTCCGTACTTCTTGAGCAGTGCATCGAGAACGAGCTTATTGGCGGTCTGGCTCTCGGTAATCTTGATCGTGAAGTTATCGGTGGAACCGTTAACGGTAGCCGATACGACGCCGGTATTGGAAAGTCCGTTCTTGTCGATGACAACTGTGGTTCCGCTGCTTCTGGGAACATTTCCGGTAGAAGGCCAGTAATTGGTATTTCCTCCGCCGTTATTTCCGCCGGAACCGTTTCCGCCCGATCCGTTATTGCCGTTTCCTGAGGTTGCGGCTACGAAGTTAGCGGTTACGGTAACATTTTCGGAAGGCATTGTTACTACGGTAGCAGACATTGCCTTGGATGCGATGGGTGCGGTCGAAGGTGAAATTGACCAGTTTCCGAATGCCTTGCCGTTTCCGGGCTCGTTAGCCATGATGACTACGCTTGCACCGGCGATGTAACTTCCGGATCCCGAACCGTTTACAACGGTAAGGGTGTAATAAGTAGCGGCCGCATTAGATCCGTTTCCGTTATTGCTTCCGTTATTGTTGCCGCTTCCCTCGGAAGGATTGCCCTGAGAACCGTCATTGGCCCTGTACTGGGCAACCGTCACGGTATCCTTGGTGATGCTTGTAAGATCACCGCTCCATCCGATGAAGGTATAGCCGTCAACAGCGGGAGCCTGATATGAAGGTGCAGCCTGTCCGTTCTTGACTGTGGTCGTAAAGAGCAATGTCGATCCGTCAAAGGAATAATAATTTACCTTCCAGGAGCCTGCGGGAACATCGCTTATATCGGCATAGAATCTGGTATCTGCGGTGATGTTGGTGATATCGCCGCCGATCCATCCTCTGAAGTACTCGTCTTCTCCTATCCTTGACATTACATCATTAAGAGGAGCTTCAGATGCCGCACTCTGACCGTCTGAAACATAACAGGTCTTAAGAAGTGTGGTATAACCGCTGTCGTAATAGAATGTAACGGTGTGCTTGTTGTAATCATCGGGTTCGGTCTCATATACTGCGTAGCAGCTTGTGTTGTCACCGATGGCCTGATAAGAAGGGCTCCACTCCTTGAAGATATAGCCTGTACGTCCGTGAGGAGTCGGAGGAACCGCATCGGATCCGGAAAGAACCGACTGGGTCACTCCTACCTGGGTGTATGCATTGGGTGAAGAATCCGTATAATCGAAGAACTTAACATCGAAATACTCAACCTTCGGTGCACTGGTCACGGTGTAACCGTTTCTGGTTCCATACTTGGAAAAATAACTGTCCTCGGGTGCGCAGATCGTAACGCTCGAATTGGTTGCATGGTCTCCGCTCTGAGTGGAAGGATCCCATCCGGTGGAGGTCATATGATCGAGTGCATTAACATCGATAATGGTAAGGTACTGTGTACCCTCGATATACTCAACGGAGCTTCCGTCGAAAGCGTAATCACTCAGAGTATCGCAGGTGTAAGGAAGCTTAACGTTTCTGAGATCAGTCGTGTCTTCGAAGCAGTTGGTAGGAATCTCATCGATAAGCGACTTGGTAAGATCGACTTCCCTGATACCCTGACACTCTGCAAATGCTTCGGTGCTTATGGCGGTGATCCCGGAGGTCTCGGTGGAATTGATGTAGGGACCGCCGTTCTTGGGCTCTCTTCTGCCTTCGAGACACTCGATAAGAACGGTCTTATTGCCGTTTGAATCTGTCGAATAAATTATCGAACTGTCACATGCATAACGGGGATTTCCGTTAAACTCGACATTTGCAAGTGACTCGCAGCCTCTGAAGGGAGCTACGCCCATATTGTTGAGGTTATCGGCTACATTAACATCCTTAAGCGCCGTGCAGTCTTCAAATGCATGCTTTTCTATGGACTGAACACCGCCGTTAAGGGCAACGGTCTCCAGAGCGGGAGAACATGTGCAACAATGATCGGCAATGGTTCCGACAGTGCTGAGAGTGGTAAATGTATTAAGAGCTGCATTATCTCCGAACGCATTCTGTCCGATACGGCTGATCGGGCAATATGCCTCGAATCCGGTCAGTCCGTCGCAATTATAGAATGCCCCGTCCTGGATGTTCTTCTGGTGATCACCCATCAGTGTTATGGAAAGAAGGTTGGGTGAACCGGCAAAATCAGACTTATCGGGATCAATCGTAACTACGGGAGGACATACATCTCCGTTATCATCGGATGCCGTAGCGGGATCGGTTGTCGAATACTCCGCTTCGATCTCATCAATGCCGTAAAGTGTTACATCCATTGCATCGGAAGCAAGAGTGGTCTTGGAATGGAACAAGCCGTCCGCTATCGCATCAACTCCGAGAGGGACAACAAGATTCTTGGTGGCGTTAAGGAATGCGATCTGGTCCTCGGTAGCCTGTCCGGCATTATAATCAGCCTCTGCGTTCTGTATAGCTGCCTTCTGTTCAAGAGTAAGATACGAAGTCTTGGGATTTGCCGGATTATAAAGGTCTGCTGTATCGGACTTAATCGGGAAATCGACAAGTGTTGCTTTTCCGCTGGTTCCCGTTGCGGAATCAAGAACAAACTCGATCTCCTGGCAGGTAGGATATCCGGAAAGGAATCTTGCGAATGAAGGCGACTGGGAAGCATTATTGAATCTTCCGCTGTAACTCATAGCATACTGATAAGGAGTAGCGGCCGAATCAATTGTACCGACGAAATAAAGCTGAACCTTAGGCTTGTTAGCTTCGGTCATATGCGCCGAATCAAACAACACAAATGTTCTTCCGGCTATAGTATGGTTATACTCACCGCTTGTATTAAAAGGTATACCGGATTCACTTCCGTGAGTTGTGGTATCCTGGGTCAAAAATGCCCTTTCTCCGATACGTACGGTATCGGATTCAAAGTAAACATACTGAAGATTATGGCAGCCCTTGAAAGCTTCCTCTCCGATCTCCTCAAGAGTCGAGGGAATGGATACCATTACAAGACTGCAGATGTCGGTAAATGCTCGGGCACCGATTGCCTTGATGTAATTGGGACCGATATACTCGGGAAGTGTAAGTGTATAGACGACACCGTCTATGTTACAGTTTTCAAGTTCATTATTGCCGTTAACAAGATAGGTTGCGGTACCGCCGCCTTCTTCTTCTATCGTCTTCTCATAATACTCGGTAGGAAGATAGTTATAAGCAATGTGATTAGTCTTACAGGTCTGGTGAACAAGTCCCCACTTTGCTTCGGGAGACAGCTGAACCGCAGAGCCTGTCTCAACACCGGCCATATAGAAATTGGGAGAAAGGTCACTGAGGAACTGCTCAAATGTCAGTGCAACGTTGTCTTCTCCGCCGCTGTATGTTGCAGTCTCTTCATTGTCATCAATGAAGTCCATCTCGGTATTGTGTGTGATGATCCTCTCAAGAGCATAGCAATTCTTGAAATTTGAGATATTGACATCTCTTTCGGTGTAATACTCGGGGAATTCGAGTTCGGTAAGATCGCTGCATCCGTAGAACACACCGTTTCCGAGATACCTGAGTGCCGATGAAGCAACGTCGGTTCCGTAAAGAACACAGTTTTTCATATGTCCGCAGTTCTGGAATGCGCCGTCACAGATAAGTACAACGGATGTGGGAACCGTGAACGAAGTAAGAGTCGTACAATTCTTGAACGCGTAAGCACCGATGACCTGAAGATTTGTGTTGGGAGGTAAAATGATCTCCTTTAAGCTGGAGCAATACTCAAATGCATGGTTTCCGATCGCACTGAGACCGTTAGAGAATGAAAAGCTCTGAAGACCGGTACAGTTATAGAAAGCATAGTCACCGATACCGTTCAGATTATCTCCGGTATTGAGATGAACGATATTACCGTTACCGGAAAATATACCCTGTGAAGAATCGGTGATCTTCTTAATATGGTTATTACCCGATGAGTCAACCTCAATGTACTGATTTGCAATAAATCTGACAGGAGCATTGGATATTCTCTGGTGAGCCTGGTCGGTTCCTACCTGGGTAAGATGCGAAGGCTGGGTTGCGGAAAACTCATTTGTATAGTCGGTACCGGGTCTCATATCGGAAGTATCGAACCAGAAAAGGTTCTCGTCGGCGATATTGGCCCAGTCCGAATGTGCAGACGCATAGCACGGGCGATATGCATACTCGGTGTGGGATCCGCTTACATTACCGGATGTATCATAATCGGTAACGGTCTTCGTCTCTTCATAGAAAAGGTAATTGCCGGATTTTCCTACCGCAACATTGGCTGCAGTGGACGATCCGTCATTGGTATTGTATGCGAGATACGCATCTACGGTGTTGGGAATCGCAAGCTGTCCGTTAGGAAGCGAACCGGGAGTATTGTACTTAAGAATGAAGGCGAATTTTTCGTTTCCGTCCTCATTCTGACGGCCTTCCATCGATACATAAGCAAACTGATAAAGACTGTCCTCACTCGTATAAACGGTAACATCGGTAATATCATCCGGGTTTCCAGAAGAAGCTACCGGCTTGATAAAAGGAACCGATGTACTGGAAGACGTAAGAAGTGTATCAACGGTTGATTTTCTGGCATCACCCGAAGCCAGCCCCGAAGTCTTTCCGAGCTCATATCTGAGATCATAATCAGGTGCGTCCGTAAATGTAGCCGCTTCGGTAGCACCGCCACGGTAACTGGTGGTGGGGATGGCTGCCACTATAACACTTGATGCAAGGAAAAGCGCACCGACTGTCTTACGGACAGATCTCTTGATTCTTCTCTTCGGTTTATTCATGAGTCGTGATCCTCCATAGCCCGTATGCGGGCGTATCAGAATGTTACTCTATTCTTTTGGCCACTACAGCGAACCGGCCGTTCTTTTCTTCATAATCACAGGTCGAAAGTGTGAGCAGATGATCTCCCCACACTGCGGTGACACCTGTATCATACAGTGACATCTGAGCCATCTCGTTCATGTAGGAGTTGAACTCCTCGGCTCCGTTTGCATCGATGAATTGATAGTATTTAAAGGAAATATCGTCCTCGGTCTTAAGTGAGGTCCTGAACGCAAACATGACCTCATATTCACCGTGTTCATAGATCGTATCGAACTTAATGATGCGGTGGGTCAGGTAGAAGTTATAATCCTCGTACTTGACCAGATTTCCGAACATCCTTCCGCTCTGCATATGATGTCCGTAAAGGATCAGGTTATCCGAAGGCTTTATGGCATCACATTCGCAATCCATGAAAATGCAGCCGTTCTTATCATTCTCCTGATTGAAACCGTGGGTCAGATAATATTCATTATCCGTGGTCTGCATTACAGGGTATGCTAAAAAGGGCTCTCCATTTATATCGGCTATTTCAAGCCATCCGATTAGTCTTTTGTTCTGATTAAATAAATTAACGTATTCCGGAAGGATATCGGGGATCTCTTCTTCATCCGCATAATGGATGATCGGAGCGCCGGAGCTTTCATCCTGTCCCGTCTGAGTCTGGGCCTGGGCTTCATTTGCCGCCTGTTCCCTGAGGTTGCTCAGAAGGTCCGTAGTCCTTGCCGATCTGTTCTTCGCAATGTTGTAGATCGCGATATAGAGAATGCAGGCTGCGGCAACAAAAAGCGAAGCAAAAAGTATTATCCTGCGGGTCTTCTCCTGCTGTTCGAGGATCTTTCTGGCCTGCTTTTCGATATCGTCATCGGGTACGGTCTTTTTTACCTTGTTAGGCGCCTTCTTTTTGCTGACCCTGATCTCACTCTTTTCATCGGAAGAGCCTTCGCTTCTTTCCATTCTTTCTATGGTCCTGTCGATCTCTTCCATGAAATCCTGACCGAGCAGCGTTCCGAAGTTTATCCTTCCGCTATGAAGTTTTTTGGAAAGGAGCTTCATATCCGAAAGCGACATATGGTCCATCGACGCCTTTATCTTGTCAATGGCAGCCTTGTCGGCATTTGCTGCGGCAATTTCCTTGTCGCCTTCGAATTTACGCCCTTCGATGATTACGATCTTACCCATAAGGAATTACTTAACAACGAAGTTAACAAGCTTTCCGGGAACATAGATCTCTTTTACGATCTCCTTGCCCTCGAGGTGCTTGGATACGGTCTCCTTGGCTCTTTCGATCATGGTCTCCTTGGATACGTTTCTGTCCTCTTCAAAGGTTCCGCGAAGCTTTCCGAGTACCTGTACGGCTATGGTGATGCGGTCCTCCACACACTTAGCTTCGTCATACTCGGGCCATGCGGTCTGATATACTCTTCCCTCAAATCCCTCGATATTCCAGATCTCCTCGGTTATGTGGGGAGCAACGGGGTTAAGGAGTGTGATGAAGGTCTTAAGGTCGGCCTTGGTAATGCTTCCTGCCTTGTAGAAATCGTTGATGAGTGCCATAAGAGCTGCAATACCGGTGTTGTACTTAAGAGTCTCGAAATCACCGGAAACCTTCTTGATGGTCTGGTTGATCTTGACCTCAAGATCCTTGCTGTAGGCATCTCCGTCAGTGACGATATCCTGAAGCTTCCATACCCTGTCAAGGAATCTGCGGCATCCCTGTACGCCTTCCTGGCTCCAGTTTGCGGCCTGATCGAATGCACCGATGAACATCTCATATGTTCTGAGAGTATCCGCACCGAATTCTTCGATGATGTCATCGGGATTGACGACATTACCGCGGGACTTGGACATCTTTTCACCGTTTGATCCGAGGATCATGCCGTGTGAAGTACGCTTAGCGTAAGGCTCCTTGGTAGGAACGACACCCTGGTCGTAAAGGAATCTGTGCCAGAATCTCGAATAGAGAAGGTGGAGGGTCGTATGCTCCATTCCTCCGTTATACCAGTCAACGGGAAGCCAGTACTTAAGAGCTTCCTGTGATGCAAGTTCCTTGTCGTTGTGAGGATCGATGTATCTGAGGAAATACCATGAAGATCCGGCCCACTGAGGCATGGTATCGGTTTCTCTCTTTGCGGGTCCACCGCAATGAGGACAGGTAACATTTACCCAGGAATCCATTGCAGCAAGAGGCGACTCACCGTTATCTCCGGGAAGATAGCTTTCAACCTCGGGAAGTTCAAGGGGAAGATCCTCTTCCTTAAGAGGCACATATCCGCACTTGTCGCAGTGGATGATGGGAATGGGCTCGCCCCAGTAACGCTGTCTGGAGAATACCCAGTCACGGAGCTTGAAATTGGTCTTGGCATGTCCGATTCCCTTTTCCTCAAGGAATTCGGTGATCTTCTTCTTGGCCTCGGCAACGGAAAGTCCGTCAAGGAATCCGGAATTAACAAGCTTACCCTCGGCAACATCGGTATAAACCTGCTCGGTAACGGGTTTGTCAGAACCTGCGACAACCTCGATGATGGGAAGACCGAACTTCTTGGCAAATTCCCAGTCTCTTTCGTCATGTGCGGGAACGGCCATGATGGCACCTGTTCCGTAACTCATGAGTACATAGTCGGAGATCCAGATGGGTATCTCTTTGTCATTGACGGGATCGATGGCGGTAAGCCCGTTCAGGCAGACACCGGTCTTATCCTTTGCAAGCTCGGTTCTTTCGAAATCGGACTTTCTTGAAGCTTCTTCACGGTACTTAACGACCTCATCGTAATTGGAGATGCGGTCCTTGTACTTTTCGATATAGGGATGCTCGGGGCTCATTACCATGTAGGTAGCACCGAACAGAGTGTCGGGACGGGTTGTATAAACGGTGAGCTTATCCTCTGTTCCGGTAAGCTTGAAATCAACCTCAGCACCGGTGGAACGTCCGATCCAGTTTCTCTGCTGGGTCTTAACACGCTCGATATAGTCAACGCTTTCGAGACCCTCAAGAAGCTTGTCAGCGTACTCGGTGATCTTCAGCATCCACTGGGACTGCATCTTACGGACTACGGGAGCTCCGCATCTTTCACAGACGCCGTTAACTACCTCTTCGTTGGCAAGGCCGACCTTACATGATGTACACCAGTTGATGGGCATCTGGGTCTTGTAAGCAAGTCCCGCATTAAAGAGCTTGAGGAATATCCACTGGGTCCAGTGGTAATAATTCGGATCTGTGGTATTTACTTCCCTGTCCCAGTCAAAGGAATAACCGATCGAATGAAGCTGCTGCTTGAAACGTGCAACATTGTTCTTGGTTACGATCTTGGGATGGATCTTATTCTTGATGGCATAGTTCTCGGTAGGAAGTCCGAATGCATCCCAGCCCATGGGGAACAGAACGTTATAGCCCTGCATGCGGCGCTTTCTTGCGACGATATCAAGAGCGGTATAAGGACGGGGATGTCCTACATGCAGACCCTGGCCCGAAGGATAGGGGAACTCAACAAGTGCATAATACTTGGGCTTGGAAAAATCATTGGGTGCAGCGAAGGCTTTCTCATCGTCCCATACCTTCTGCCACCTGGACTCAACCTCGTGATGATCATAAACTGATGCCATTTTATTTATCTCCTCGTAAAAAAGGGCATAAAAACCCATAATTTCTTTAATTATATGTCATAAGACCCCCAAACGCAAGGAAAACAGTGCGAAAACCACTATATGTAGTAGTTGGTTTTTTCTATTGATACAAAAAATCCTCCGCGAGGTCAGTGTGATGCTTCTCCTGTTTTCGAAAATTGATCACACAAAAAAGGCATGACCACGCGGGTCATGCCTTTTAGTGTTAATGATTGGAAACAGGGAACGGTTCCGCTGTCTTTTATTCGGTGATGTTACCTTCAGCAACCTTCTGTGCACGTGCTGCAACTTCAGCTTCCTGAACATCCGAAGGAGCCTGCTCGTATCTAGCAAACTCGAATGAGTATTCACCCATACCGGCTGTCATGGATCTGATGATGGTACCGTATCCGACAAGCGAGCTCTCGGGGATCTCAGCCTCGATGCAGGTCATTCCGTTGCCTGCAGGGTTCATGCCGAGGACTCTTCCTCTTCTCTTGTTAAGATCGCCCATTACGTCACCGGTATTGTCATCGGGAGCGGTAACCTTGAGGGTCATGATGGGCTCGAGGAGAACGGGCTTAGCCTTCATGAAGCCATCCCTGAACGCCATGGAAGCAGCGGTCTTGAATGCCATTTCGGAGGAGTCAACGGGATGATAGGATCCATCGTAAAGGACAGCCTTGACCCCGATAACGGGATATGCGGCAAGAGGTCCTCTCTGAACGGATTCTGCAATACCCTTCTCAACTGCGGGGAAGAAGTTCTTGGGAACAGCACCGCCGACGACTTCCTGATCGAATACATACTGCTGCTCGGGATCGTCAATGGGGCTGAACTTCATCTTAACGTGTCCGTACTGACCGTGTCCGCCGGTCTGCTTCTTATACTTGGCCTCGACATCGGAGGTGCCTCTGATGGTCTCTCTGTATGCTACCTTGGGCTCCATAAGGTCGATGACTACCTTGTACTCATTCTCAAGTCTGGACTTGATGATCTCAAGATGCATATCGCCCATACCGTAAAGGAGGGTCTGATGATTCTCGGCATCATTTACGTTCTTCATCGTAAGATCCTCGTGACCGATCTTCTGAAGAGCCTGGGAGATCTTGTCGATGTCGCCCTTATCCTTCGGCTTATATCTCATGAAGGTGTAAGGCTTGGAGATATCGAACATGCCGAACTTAATGGGCATAGCCTTGGTTGAAAGGCTGTTTCCGGTACGGGCCTGTGACAGCTTTGCAAGTGCGCCGAGGTCTCCGGCATGAAGCTCGGGAACTTCGATGGGCTTATTTCCCTGAAGGACATAAAGCCTTCCGATCTTCTCCTCAACATCCTTGTCAATATTGTAGATGAGGTCGTCGGTCTTAAGAACGCCGGAGTTAACCTTGATAAGGCTGTACTTTCCGATGAAGGGATCGACGATGGTCTTCCAGATGTAAGCCGACTTAGCCTTGGAGAAATCGTAATCGCAGTTATAGATCTCACCGGTCTTGGTAGCGATACCTGCAACGGTACGTACATCGGGGCCGGGGAAGTACTTGATGACGTCATCAAGGAGAGCATAAGCACCCTTACAGGTAATGGATGAACCCATGGTAACGGGAACGATGCTTCCGTCACAGATGGTAGCTCTGAGAGCCGCTCTGATCTCGGCATCGGAGAAAACTTCACCGGAGAAGTATCTGTCCATCATCTCCTCGGAGGTCTCTGCAACCGCTTCCATAAGGGTTTCTCTGTACTGCTCAAGATAAGGCTTGTTGTAATCGGGAACCTCTGTGGGGACTACTTCCTTTCCCTGCCAGAGCTGTCCCTGCTCGGATACGACATTTACATATCCTACAAGCTCTTCATCCTTTCTGATGGGAAGGTGGAAAGGAGCGATCTTCTTGCCGTAAAGAGCGGTCAGATCCTCAATGACCTGACGATAGGATGCGGTATCGATATCCATGTTGGATACATATATGATCCTGGGAAGCTTATACTTTTCGCAAAGATCCCAAGCCTTCCTGGTTCCGACTTCAACGCCGCTTCTACCGTTTACAACGATGATAGCGGCACCTGCTGCGGATACAGCCTCTTCAACTTCGCCTACGAAGTCGAAATATCCGGGAGTGTCGATAAAGTTTATCTTGGTGCCTTCCCACTCTACGGGAATGACACTTGCGGAAATTGAAAATCCGCGCTTCTGCTCCTCTTTGCCGTAATCACTTAAGGTATTTCCGTCTGCTACGGTCCCCATACGTGATGTAAGACCTGTGATATAGCCGAAGCTCTCTGCAAGAGTGGTCTTGCCGCTTCCTCCGTGACCTAGAAGCACAACGTTGCGGATCTTGTCTGTGGTATAAACTTTCATGAGGACCTCCTGAAAATGTTATTTGTGCAAATTTTACAAATATTCTGAAAATTTATAAAATCACACAGACATATTTTACAGTAAATCGGTTTCTGTCGCAATACAAAATAGTGCATAAATATTATGACAAATAATTTAATCAACCGCTTCCGTTATTCTAAGGTCTCTTCTTTTTCCAGATAATACCAATGATATGTTCTGCAATTTAGCAGATGCAAAGCATCGTATTCCTGAATATAGAAGCCTATATATAAAACTGAAACAGTTTCGTCATACACTTTCTCATTTCCCTCTTCATCAACGGCGCCCTCAAGCTCAAAAACTATTGCGATATAATCTTCTTCTTCAACTCTCTCGCCCTGAAAATGATTGCCTATTTCGGAATATTGGGAAAGATGATAAGGCATAACTTCCTCAATTTCTTCTTTTGTAAGTCCGTATTCCTTCATTTCGGAAACATGCTCTTTGGCATCCTCACCCATATAAAACTCATAAGTTCCGTATGAATAAAGTATATCTCTGTTATCATAGTCCAGATATGTAACGAACTTTTCGGAATCGGTAAAGTCTATTAACACCTCCCAGTCTTCGTCATAGAATGAGAATCCTGCAACCAAATTGACAACGCTCGGTCCAAGATCGAAAGTTGCCGTATCGACAACCTCACGGATATCAAGCGGTACGGTTTCACCGGGTTCATAGACCACATTAAACAGGGCAAAAAAATTTTTGTCCGGAATAATGACAAGATCGGCATCATGAATGAGTTCGAGACCGTTACCGGACTGGGTGAGACGCAATCTGCTTATAAATGCATCGCGTCCGTCTGCCGTAATATAAGGCACCATGCTTTCGGTTACCAGAACACTATCAACGCTCTCGGTATCACGGATATAATCGACCGCGTAAGTAATGTAATTCTCTTCGTTCACGTGATCGCCAAATGTAGCGTAAACCGATACAAAATACAAAATATCGGTACCGGGATAAAAGTACATGCATGATTCAGATCCCGTATGTTCCCAGGATTCACCGACTTTGAAAGTAATATCATGCCATACAACATCGACAACCAGATCATTATCAACGATCGGTTCATGAAATTCCTGAACAATATCGGTCTTTCCGCAGCCTGTCATTGCGATCAGCTGGATAAAGATCATTAATGCACAAAAGAAAAATACTCTCATTTTTCCGGCAATACTTTTATTCATAAACTGCCCTCACTTAAAGATTGGTATAAAAAAACAGGGAGCCTGCCAAAGCAAGCCCCCCTTGCAGATATTATTATGCCGTATATATATGCAAATATCAAGGATTATTCCGATCGTTCAGATTCCGTGCAGGATATAACCTTTGCCTTTGAGAATATCCGCGGCCTTTTCCTTGGATTCCGCATCCCAGAAGCCTACGGTCATATCACCGCCGATATATTCGCGGTTGTGCTGAATCCCGATGTTCTTGATGTTGATGCCGTTGACGGCCAGGATCGTCGCAACGGATGCGATTGCACCGGGTTCATCGGAAATGTCTATCGAGAATTTATGTGAATCCTTGATGGGACCTGCACTCAGGGTGTTGAATGAATTCCTGTATGTTCCGGCATCGTCGAAGAGGTCCGCAATATAATCTCCGTTCTTCTCATCGACCATGTCACGAATCTCGGAGAGCTTTCCGATGAGATCCTCCAGAAATTCCGAGATGTTCACCTCATTGGATTCGCATATCTCCTTCCACATTGCGGGCGAAGAAGAAGCGACTCTCGTGATATCCTTGAAACCGCCTGCGGCAACGGTCTTCATGAGTCCGTCTTCGTAATCGTTGTTCTTGACCAGTTCGACAAGTGCGGCAGCCGCAAGATGTGGAATGTGGCTTACTCCCGCAACGATCCTGTCATGCTTTGCGGCATCCATGATGATGGGAATTGCACCGATCTTAACTGCGATATCCTTGAGCACCTCTGCCTTCTTATCACCGTCTTCAAAAGGAGTGATTATATAATATGCATTCCTGTACAGATCCTTGGATGAAGCGATGTATCCGGTTCTCTCGGAGCCTGCCATCGGATGTCCTCCTACGAAGTTGCTCTTAAGGCCCGCAGCCTCGGCAGCCTTCATGATGGATCCCTTGACGGAGCTTACATCTGTCACGATCGTGTTTTCTTTTACGAAGGGGGCAAGCTTTGAAAGTGCCTCCGCATTGGTTATAACGGGAAGGCATAAGAAAATGACATCGCAGTCGGAAAAGCCTTCTCCTATCTCGTGAAGAGGAATATCGACAACTCCGTCCTTAACAGCTTCTTCCAAAGGAGCCTCGCTTCTGTTATATGCAGCTATCACATTTGAAGGATCGTCATTCTTAAGCGCTCTCGCAAGTGAGCCCCCAATAAGTCCGAGTCCTATAAATCCGTATTTACTCATCGGTTCTTCTTCCTGTCAAAAATCAAATATATAAAGATCAAAAATACTATGCATCCGAAAGTATCAAGCAGCACATCCCAGACGGATGCATATCTTCCGGGAACAAAAAACTGATGCAGTTCATCAAGTGCGGCAAGCAGAAATACGATCAGCACATCTTTCCTGTAAAGCTTACCGCCCTTTTCCGAATCCCTTCTGATGATCCTCATCACCGGAAGAAACGCACCGGACAAAAGCGCACCGAGAATTCCGTATTCAAGGAAGTGTGCGAGCTTTCTGATAGGATGCTCAAAATATCCCGCAAGAGTGATCACATCCGCAAGAGACTGATCCGATCTGAACAAGGATAAGAATCTCGCAAGCTTCTCCGCTATCTCAAAACTGAGCACAGATGAATCATCGGCCGTCTGTGCGGAAAATGATACTATCACAAAAAAGTAAAAGCACGCAGCGAGTATCATAAACAAAAAGCATAATACTCTTTGCCGGACGCGTGCTTTTCTTAAGGCATCAATGAAAACTTTCACTACTTATTCATATCCTGTATTGTCTGGTAGACACCGATCCTCTGAGCATCCATCTCGGGAAGACCTACGAAAGACGATCCGTAAAAATACACATCACCTTTCTTCTCGATCCTGATGATCTCAAGAAATGCATGAAGAACTTCCTTGGTCCAGATCTCAAGAAAACTCTCATAGACCGCACCGATCTCAAGTGCCTGTGAGCAGGTGAAACCCACGCCGCCCTTGGAAACATCCGTGATATCGATGGTGACCTGCATTCCGGCATCAGCGGAATCAAGGCGCTTGATCACGAGAGTTGATGTAAGCTCCGATCTTTGAGAATGTCTTTTTTCTTCCATGTGTACCTCCTGTTAACCCAATGCAGCATTAATGGAAAAAGCATGCATCACCGAAACTGAAAAATCTGTATCTTTCGCGTACCGCTTCTTCATATGCGGCAAGAACATTTTCTCTTCCGGCAAATGCGGATACCAGCATGATCAGTGTGCTTTCCGGAAGATGGAAATTGGTGATAAGTCCGTCCATGACCCTGAACTTATATCCCGGATAGATGAATATGCTCGTCTCCCCGGATCCGGGATTTACCTTTCCGTCTTCACCCGCACAGCTTTCGACGGTCCTGCAGCTGGTGGTCCCAACGCAGATGACTCTTCCGCCTTCCGCTTTCGTGCGGTTTATCAGGTCAGCTGTTTCCTTCGTTACCTGATAGCTTTCCGTATGCATCTTGTGATCGGTGATCACATCCTCCTTCACCGGACGGAATGTTCCGAGTCCGACATGAAGTGTTACATACGCAAGGTTTACACCTTTATTTTCGATCTTCTTTAAAAGCTCCGGAGTAAAATGAAGTCCAGCCGTCGGAGCGGCAGCAGATCCGTCAAACTTTGCATAGACGGTATTATATCTTGAAGGATCTGCGAGCTTATGTGTTATATAAGGCGGAAGCGGCATCTCTCCGAGCTTATCGAGGATCTCCTCAAATATCCCGTCAAAATAAAATCTGACTATCCTGTTTCCGTCTTCCACAACCTCAAGTACTTCGGCCTTTAATACTCCTTCGCCGAAATCGAGTCTCTGTCCGGGCCTGCAGCTTTTACCCGGCTTAACCAGCGTCTCCCAGTCGGTTGCATTTATCCTCTTCAAAAGAAGAACCTCGACATGACCGCCGGTTCCTTCTCTCTTTCCGAGAAGTCTTGCAGGTATTACTTTTGTATTGTTGAGCACAAGGCAATCACCCGGAACCAGATAGTCGTATATATCCGAAAAATGCTTATGCTCTGTATTTCCGGTATTTCTGTCTACCGCCATGAGTCTTGATGAAGACCTGTCCGAAAGCGGATCCTGAGCGATGAGTTCGGGAGGCAGTTCATAGAAATAATCCGATCTTCTGAGTTCAGCCATTAAAGATCCATTCCTTTGCAGAATGCGATATATCCCTTGTACGTCTCATATACATCCGCTTTGGATGTTGCTTCCCAGGGTGAGTGCATATTGAGAACGGCAACACCGGAGTCGATGACATTCATTCCGTAAAGAGCAAGGATGTAAGCAATCGTTCCGCCGCCGCCCTGATCCACCTTGCCGAGTTCTGCGAACTGATAAGAGATACCGGCATCCTCAAATACTCTTCTGATAGCTGCGATATATTCAGCGTTTGCATCGTTGGAACCGCTCTTTCCTCTGCTTCCCGTGAATTTATTGAACACTATTCCTCCGCCGAGGAATGCAGCGTTCTTCTTTTCAAATACGGATTCGTAATTGGGATCCACACCCGCGGATACATCACTCGAGAGCATGCAGCTTCTTGAAAGGGCACGCTTAAGATCGATCTCGGAAGTATATTCGCCGCAAAGGTTCATAACCTCCGCAACGGCATTTTCAAAGAACTTCGATCTCATTCCGGTAGCACCCACGGAACCGATCTCTTCCTTGTCTACGAGAATGGTGCAGACCGTCCTGTCGCACTGGGGAAGGTCGAGCATTGCCTTAAGTGAAGTGAATGCACATACCCTGTCGTCCTGTCCGTATGAAAGGATCATCGATCTGTCAAAGCCGGCTTCCCTTGCACGTCCTGCGGGAACAACTTCAAGCTCTGCGGAATAGAAATCCTTCTCTTCGAAATCGTACTGCTCTTTGAGGATATTCAGAATAGCATTCTTGACGCTGTCCTTCTTTTCTTCCTTAACCTTGGCATTCTTCCTGACATCGGCGCCGAGTGCGATGGGCTTGTTTCCCACGATGACATCGAGGTCTTCACCCTCAACGACCTTGCTGCCCTTCTTTTCCATCTGATCCTGTGCAAGATGGATGAGAAGGTCGGATACAAAGAATACGGGATCGTCGGGATCTTCACCTACATTTATCTCGATCGTACTTCCGTCCTTCTTCACAACAACTCCGTGGATCGCGAGAGGAAGCGCAGTGTACTGGTATTTCTTGATACCGCCGTAATAATGCGTATCGAGAAGTGCGAAGTCATCCTTTTCGTAAAGAGGATTGCTCTTGACATCCATTCTGGGAGAATCGATATGTGCACCGAGAATGTTCATGCCGGCGCTGAAAGGCTTCTTTCCGATCCTGAACAGGCATACGGACTTGTTCATCCATACGGTATATACCTTATCACCGGTCTTAAGCTTTTTCTTCGAACCGATGAGCTTGTCAAGCTCAACGTAACCGGCCGCCTCTGCCAGATTTACGATCTTGTCGACACATTCTCTCTCGGTCTTGCCTTCGGAAAGGAAATCGATGTACTCGGCATTCAGTTTTTCAAGTTTCTTTAGTTCCGCCTGAGAATACTTTTTCCAGACTTTTTCGTACTCCATTTATATGGACCTCCATAAAATAATATTTCCGCCCACCGTTGAATAAATTTATTAACTTCTGAGTTCGATGCCGAGTGACTGAAGTCCGTTAAGGATCTTCTTCATGGCACCGTTAACATCGTTATCCTCAAGAGTTCTGTCCTTCGCTCTGAATGTAAGCGAATAAGCAACGGACTTGAAGCCCTTTGCAACCTGCTCGCCTTCGTAGATATCGAAAAGCTTGATATCCTCGAGGATGTTGCCGCCGCGCTGTGCGAATACCGCTTCGATCTGTCCCGCAAGAACCTCACTGGGAACGAGCATCGAAAGGTCTCTTGTTACGGCAGGGAACTTTGCGATGCCCTGATACTTGTGATCGAATGAAACGAAATCCATTACCTCGGGCATATCGATGACTGCAATGTAAACCCTGGTCTTGATCTCGTAATTTGCGCATACCGCAGGATGAACCTCACCGAGGTATCCTATGGTCTTTCCTTCGTACCTGATAAGAGCCTGTCTTCCGGGATGAAGGAAGCTCTTACCCGCCTTAGGATCATACTCTCTCTTAGCTTTCATTCCGACGCTGTTGAAGAACTCTTCGACAGCACCCTTCATCGTGAAGAAGTCGCCCTTGCCGTAGAAGCCGAGGGTGAACTGCATTCTCTCATCGGGATAATCGGTAAGAGGAAGCGAATCGGCAACATAAATATTTCCGAGCTCGTAAAGCTTAACCTCGGCATTTCTGTGATTGTAATTATTTGCAAGGCAGTTAAGCATTCCGTTTACGGAGATGGTTCTCATGACCGAGAAATCTTCTCCGAGGGGATTGCTGATCCTGATAGCCTGTCTCTCCTTCGCATCTGCGGGGAGGTTAAGCTTATCAAATACCTTGGGGCTTTCGAATGAATAGAAGTAGGTCTGTGAGAATCCGCACATCTCCGCAGTCTCACGAGCCTTCTCTTCCACGCGGTTCTTAAGACCGAGGCCACCCATTGCATTTCCGCCGGGAAGGGTTGTGGGGATCTTGTCATAACCCTTGAATCTTGCAACTTCCTCCGCAAGATCGCAGTTACCGATGAGGTCCTGTCTGAATGAAGGAATAACAATCTCTTCTGCGGCCTTGTCGTAAACAAGTTCTTCTTTTTCGAAGACGGCGATCATCTCTTCTGCTGTATATGATGTTCCGAGAAGTGCATTGATACGGTCAGGCTCGAACTTGATCCTCTTAAGATCAGCTATGGGCTCCTTGACATCAACAATGCCTCCGACGACTTCGCCGGCACCGAGCTCTTCGATAAGCTGACAGGCCCTGTTCATTGCAGCTTCCGCATTATTGGGATCAAGACCCTTTTCGAAGATTCCGGACGCATCGGTTCTTAAGCCGATCCTCTTTGCGGACTTTCTGATATTGGTTCCGTTGAAGGTGGCTGCTTCGAAAAGAAGGTTCTTCGCATCATCCGTGATCATGGAGTTTTCACCTCCCATGATTCCCGCGATGCCGATCTCCTTTTCACCGTCACAGATCATGAGAACGTCGTTATCGAGATTACGCTCCTGACCGTCAAGGGTCACGAACTTATCTCCGTCCTTCGCACGTCTTACGATTATCTTGCCGCCCGCAACCTTATCAAAATCGAACGCGTGCATGGGCTGGCCATACTCAAGCATTACGAAATTGGTGATGTCTACGATATTGTTGATGGGTCTGATTCCTGCCGCACCGAGTCTGTGCTGCATCCACCCCGGTGAAGGCTCGATCTTGATATTTCTTACAAGTCTTGCAGTGTATCTGGGGCAAAGATCGGGAGCCTGGACCTCGACCTTTACGAAGTCATTAACGTTCTCGGAATTTCCGGTCTCCTTTACGACAGGGGGCTTGAATTCCTTTCCGAAGGTTGCGGCCGCTTCTCTTGCGATACCGATGATGCTGTAGCAGTCGACTCTGTTGGATGTTACTTCGTACTCGACAACGGTATCGTGAAGTCCGAGGAGCTCAACGGCATCTGCTCCGACCTCTGTATCTGCGGGGAAGATGTAGATTCCCTCGGGATCAGCCTCGGGATAGAAATTGACATCGCTTCCGAGCTCGTCGATGGAGCACATCATACCGAAGGACTCTACTCCGCGGAGTTTGCCCGCTTTGATGGGATATCCTTCTTCGGGTGCGGGGCCTTCATCGTGAGCACTTCCCGCAACTCTTCCGCCCGCAAGAACAACGGGAACCTTGTCACCCTTATGCACATTGGGTGCACCGGTAACAATCTGGATGGTTTCCGAGCCGGTATTAACCTGACATACAACAAGCTTATCCGCATCGGGATGCTGCTCTACGCTCAGCACTTCGCCGACGATGATCTTTTCGAGATTCTTGTCTCTTCTTGAATAGTTTTCTACTTTGGTGCCCGACAGGGTCATTCCGTCCCTGTACTCCTGATCGGTCACGTCAAGACCGGGCACATAATCTTTAAGCCAGGACAATGGTGTATTCATATCTGTAAAATCCTTTCGTATTATCGTCTCGGGCAATAAGCCCGTTTTAAGCAATCACCTGACAATCAGAACTGTTTAAGGAATCTGAAGTCGTTTTCATAGAGGAGCCTGAGATCATCGATCTCATACTTAAGAAGCGCTATTCTCTCAAGTCCTACTCCGAATGCAAAACCGTTATATTCGTTAGGATCGATATTACACATCTCAAGGACATGGGGATGAACCATTCCGCATCCGAGGATCTCGATCCAGCCTTCATTCTTACAGAATCTGCATCCTTTGCCGCCGCACTTGAAGCAGGAAACATCCATCTCTGCGGAAGGCTCGGTGAACGGGAAATGGTGAGGTCTGAACTTGACCTTGGTGTTTTCACCGAACATCTGCTTTGCAAATTCCTGAAGGGTTCCCTTAAGATCGGCAAATGTGATGTTCTTGTCAATGACAAGACCCTCAACCTGGTGGAAGCAGGGTGAGTGGGTTGCATCAACTTCATCGGAACGGAATACTCTTCCGGGTGCGATCATCCTGATGGGAAGTCTTCCCTTCTCCATCTCATGGATCTGGCATCCCGAAGTCTGGGTTCTGAGGAGCATGTCTCCGTTTATATAGAAAGTATCCTGCTCATCCTTGGCGGGATGATCTGCGGGAATATTGAGTGCTTCGAAATTGTAATAGTCCTTCTCGATCTCGGGGCCTTCCACAACCTCATAACCCATGCCGATGAATACTCTCTCAATCTCATCGAGAGCGATCTGAATGGGATGACGGTGACCCGGAACATTCACATCTCCGGGAAGAGTTACATCTATAGTCTCGGTCTTAAGCCTAAGATCAAGAGCGGCATTCTCGAGCTTTGACCTGGTCTCTTCAAGTACCCTTTCGATCTCTGCCCTTGTATCGTTAACGAGCTGTCCAACCTTGGGACGGTCCTCGGGCGATACATCCTTCATGGATTTAAGAACTTCGGTAAGTTCTCCTTTTTTACCGAGGATTGCCACACGCACTTCATTAAGCTTATCGGGAGTATCGCTTTCAGCGATCCTGGCAAGTGCTTTCTGCTTAATCTCTTCAAGTTTTTCTTTCATAAATATCTTTATATCCTTCCCGGCCCCCTGGGCCTAAGATCATTTTCTGTCTTTGATAGATCTCAGTTCATGAAAAACATGAGGTCTTACGTGGTTGAAATACGCCCCCAGAAGAAACAGGTACATACATGCATATACCCACAGCATTGCGACCACAAGGAGTGACATCGTTCCGTATAAGGTGATCGCATAGCCCATATTTACTATCATCGTAAAGAGCACCGATATGCCCATCCAACCCGCTGATGCAAACATGGCTCCCGGGAGCTGACTAAAGTATTTAAGCTTCAGCCCGCTCGTCTGCAGGCTCTGCCCCGTCTCGTCGATCGATGGATCCGTTTCGTTCCAGATCCTCACAAGCTTTTTATCGGAAAACAGCTTGATCTGAGCTGACTTGTTCTGCGGGCCCCTGTATGGCATCCACGTGTAAAAGACCGCAAACACCAGGGACAAAATAATGAATGTATATAAAAGTCTCGGTTTCATGATGATACCCTTCAGAACCGAAACATCAACTTTCAGATAGATAAGTATGCGTCTGAATAAGTCGGTTCCGATAACTATTATCGAAATACTGAGGAGAAGACTCAGCATCATCACAAACATATAAAAGGCGCTTATGACTCTGAGCTGGAACCAGTTTCTCTCCTCTTTGACCTCGTTGACGGTATCGAGCCCCTGAATAAGAGCCATGATACCCTTTCCGGCCGTCCATATCGTCGCGATGATCGATACGGTTATGACTCCCGCTGTCGAGTCATATATCTGATAGATAAGGCTCTCAAGGAAATCGTTGAATATGATCGGTGTGGAAGCCTCTATAAGTTTGATCAGTTCGGTCTCGGTAAGTCCCGTATAAGGGAACATGCTGCAAATAAGCACCAAAATAGGAACCAGCGATATAAAAAGAAAAAAAGCCGCGCTGGCCGAGTAGGCATTAATATCGAGCTGCCGCATCGTTATGGCAAATCTTCTTGCTTTTGCAAACAGTTCAACCATAGATCAGTCGTAAACGCAATAAGACCCTTAGAAGACCCCTCGCCTTTTGACGCCTAGCCAAAGCCAGGTGGGTAACCGCATCATGACATTTGCCTTCCCCTGGCACCTTGCGGAGGGGGCATGACAGCCGACCATGAGATGTAGGAATCCCGTTAAAGGTAAATGTAGGTTCAAAAAATACAGGGGATCAACCTCGGGCTAAGAATATTATAGCCGACAGGCCCCTTCGTTTCAATACGATGTTGTCGGAACCGCCACCGATATTCAAAGTCCGTTATCCAAAAAATCGGGGACAGCGTTTATAGCTGTCCCCGTAAGATATTAATGCTTAAGGATTAAAGCTGAGGGCCTGCTGCTACAAGTGCCTTACCTGCTTCATTGGTCTCATACTTCTTAAAGTTCTTGATGAAACGTCCTGCAAGATCCTTAGCCTTCTCTTCCCACTCGGAAGGATCAGCATAGGTGTCGCGAGGATCAAGGATCTCGGTGCTTACTCCGGGAAGCTCGGTGGGAACTTCGAAATCGAAGTAAGGGATCTTCTTGGTAGGAGCATTCTTAATGTCACCGTTAAGGATGGCATCGATGATTCCTCTGGTATCGGGAATGGAGATTCTCTTTCCGGTTCCGTTCCATCCGGTATTTACGAGGTAAGCCTTAGCTCCGCTCTTCTCCATCTTCTTAACGAGCTCCTCACCGTACTTGGTAGGATGAAGCTCAAGGAATGCCTGTCCGAAGCAAGCTGAGAAGGTAGGGGTAGGCTCGGTGATTCCGCGCTCGGTTCCTGCAAGCTTTGCAGTGAATCCGCTGAGGAAGTAGTACTGGGTCTGCTCGGGAGTAAGGATTGAAACGGGAGGAAGTACTCCGAAAGCGTCAGCTGAAAGGAAGATAACATTTTCAGCTGCAGGGCCTGCGGATACGCCGTTTACATTCTTAGCGATATTCTTGATATGCTCGATGGGATAAGATACACGGGTGTTCTCGGTAACGCTCTTATCGTCGAAATCGATCTTGCCGTTTGCATCAACGGTAACGTTCTCAAGGAGTGCATCCTTCTTGATAGCACCGTAGATGTCAGGCTCGTTCTCCTTGGAGAGGCCGATAACCTTTGCATAGCATCCGCCTTCAAGGTTGAATACGCCGTTGTCATCCCAGCCGTGCTCGTCATCACCGATGAGGAGTCTCTTGGGATCGGTTGAAAGGGTGGTCTTACCTGTTCCTGAAAGACCGAAGAAGATAGCGGTGTGCTTTCCTTCCATATCGGTGTTTGCGGAGCAGTGCATTGAAGCCATTCCCTGAAGAGGAAGGAAGTAGTTCTGCATGGAGAACATACCCTTCTTCATCTCTCCGCCGTACCAGGTGTTGAGGATAACCTGCTCACGGGAAGTAACATTAAAGAGAACTGCGGTCTCGGAATTGAGTCCGAGCTCCTTGTAATTCTCAACCTTAGCCTTGGAAGCGGTGTAAACGATAAAGTCAGGCTTGAAGTTAGCCTCTTCCTCAGCTGAGGGCTTAATGAACATGTTGCGTACGAAGTGAGCCTGCCAAGCAACCTCCATGATGAAACGTACGCTCATTCTGGTATCCTTGTTAGCGCCGCAGAATGCATCGACTACGAAAAGTCTCTTGCCGGAAAGCTGCTCAAGAGCAAGCTTCTTGCAGGTATCCCATGCTTCCTGGGTAGCGGGATGGTTGTCATTGGGATATTCAGGGGTATTCCACCAAACGGTATCCTTGGACTTGTCATCCATAACGATGAACTTATCTTTGGGAGAACGTCCGGTATAAACACCTGTCATAACATTTACGGCACCGAGCTCGGTAAGCTGGCCCTTGTCATAACCGGTGAGGTCAGATTTTAACTCTTCGTTGTAGAGTGTGTCATTGTCGGGATTGTAGACGATCTCAGATACGCCGTTGATCCCATACTGGGAAAGATCGATGTTTGCCATGCTGATTCCTCTTTTCTTGAAAATTTTTGACGGTTGATAATGTGCTCTCCGAACGGAAAGCGGTAAAACCGAAATCGCTATTAATTATCGCAAAAACAGGGTCAAAAGTCAATCAGAGGACGAGTGGTTTCGGCCAGCCATTTTCGCTCATTTTCGTCCATGAAAATGCATAATTCCTCATAAACGCATCTGTGGTATTCGTCGATTATCCCGATCTCTTCTTCCGTGAGCATTTCGGTCTCGATAAGGTCCCTGTCAAAAGGAACAAGCGTCAGCACCTCAAATCCGTAAAAATCTCCGAATTCCGTGCTTTCCTCAGGCACACAGACAACCATGTTCTCGGTACGGATGCCGAATTCCCCTTCAATATATACTCCCGGCTCGTCGCTCGTGATCATTCCGGGCACAAACGGGGTATCACCCATTTTTGAGGGTCCGGAGGAGATATTCTGAGGGCCTTCGTGCACATTCAAAAGAAAACCTACCCCATGTCCGGTACCGTGATTATAGTCATATCCGAGCTCCCATAGAGGCTTTCTTGCAAGTATATCCAGTCTTCTTCCCGAAGTGCCCTTTTTGAACACGGCGGATGAAAGGGCAATATTACCCTTTAATACTGCCGTATAGAGCCTCTTCATCTTCTCTGCGGGTTCGCCTATCACAACAGTCCTTGTGACATCCGTCGTACCTCTCAGGTACTGTGCGCCTGTATCCATAAGGACAAGATCATTGTCCCGCAGGGGTACATTTGTGGTTTCGTCCGGTTCGTAATGGATTATCGCGCCATGGGGACCTGAGGCGATTATCGGAGCAAAGCTCTCCTCTATGAAGTCTTCCGCTTCCTTCCTGTATCCGAGAAGTTTAGCCGCTATATCAAGTTCGGTTACTTTCCCCGCTTTAAGTTCATCGGAATCATGAAGCCCCTTCAGGTAACAGATGACCTTGGTCAGTGCCACACCGTCAGTTATATGTGCGGATCTTTCATGCTCAACCTCGGTCTCCGTCTTAACACCTTTAAGAGTAAAGGTCGGTGACCATCCGGGTATCCTTTTTGCTTTCGAAGGTATGGAATCCAGAACCTTTACATTGATCCTCTCGATGTCGGTCCATACTGTCAGCCCGTCATCAAGTTTTCCGAGATCATCGAATATATCTTCGTAGTCCTTAATGACCACGCCGTCTTTTTCGAGAGCGTCCTTTATGCCGTCAGCTTTATCCGGTGACATGTAAAGAACAGCCGCATCCGGTGTGATGACGGTATAAGAAAGGGTCACGGGATTATATTCGATATCCGATCCCCTAAAGCTGTAGAGCCATGCGATATCGTCAAGCGATGCGACAATGAGCGCATCGCAGCCTTTCTTTTCCATCTCCTGTCTTACAAGGTCCAGCTTCTCCGAACGTGTAAGATTCGAATATCTCTTTTCAAGAAGCCATGCCTTTCCGTCGGGAAGCGCAGGTCTGTCACTCCAGATATTTCCGACAAGGTCGATGCCTGTTTTGTAAGATATCTCTTTTTCCTCAAGAGCTTCCTTAAGCCTGCCGAAAGCCCCGCCCGAAACGCATCTTCCGTCGAATCCCAGAGTCTGACCGTCCGTCATATGCTCTTTAAGAAACTCTGCGATCTTCGGGACACCGGGCTCTCCCATCTTCATAAGCTTAATGCCCGTGCCTTCAAGCTGCTCTGCAGCCTGGATGAAATATCTTCCGTCGGTCCACAGATACGCCCCGTCAGGACTTATGATCATCTCTCCGTTCGATCCGTCAAAGCCGGAAAGGAACTCCCTGCACTTAAAGTGGTCGCATACATATTCGGACATATGAAAATCACCGCCCGGGACATAATAGTAATCTGTCCCTGCGGTGATCATTTCTTTTCGTAAAGCTTCGATCCTTTTTACATATTCTTCAGCTGAAGGTCTTTTCATTTTAAGAATCCTGCGATAACCGATTTCATCTCGTTAACATCACATTCCGTCTTATGAAGAACAGGTGCGGACCTGATGTCCTCTATAGCCTGAGGAACTGCGGTGTTCGAAAGCTTCGAAAGATCGTCGATGAGTTCGAAATCGGTCTTCTTGTCATACTCGGGATCTATAGCGTTCATTACGGATCTTGTGAACTTGTAAGGGCTTGCGGTCGATGCGATGACTACGGGAGTCTCATCTCCGGTCTTCGCCTTGTACTCGTCGCATACGAAGGAAGCAACCGCCGTATGGGTGTCGATTACATATCCGCTCTTTTCGTAGATCTTCTTTATCTGATCGGCGGTCTGTGCTTCATCCGCATATCCGCCGTAGAAATCTGCAAGGCCCTTCTTTTCATCAGCGGTGATCGAGTAATTGCCGTTTCCGGAAAGCTCGCCCATAAGCTGTGCACATCTGTCGGAACTGTTTCCTGCAATATAGTAGATGAGTCTTTCAAGGTTACTGGAAATAAGGATATCCATGGAAGGTGAAGTGGTCACATGGAATTCCCTGTTTCTGTCATATGTTCCGGATTCGAAGAAATCAAACAGAACTTTATTGGTATTCGAAGCGCAGATGAGCTTTCCTACGGGAAGACCCATGAGCTTTGCATAGAATGCGGCAAGGATGTTACCGAAGTTACCGGTGGGAACACATACATTGATAAGTTCACCGTCCTTGATCCTGCCCTCTTTAAGAAGTCTGGTATATGCATAAACATAGTAGCAGACCTGGGGAACAAGGCGGCCTATGTTGATGGAGTTTGCGGATGAGAATACGAATCCCTTCTCATCAAGTTCCCTCGCAAATTCGTTATCTCCGAAGATCTTCTTAACGCCTGTCTGGGCATCGTCAAAGTTACCGTGAATACCAACAACGAGAGTGTTGTCTCCGCGCTGTGTTACCATCTGCTTTTCCTGGATGGGTGAAACGCCGCTCTTGGGATAAAAGACAACGATCCTTGTTCCGGGAACATCGGCAAAGCCTGCAAGTGCTGCCTTTCCGGTATCTCCGCTGGTCGCGGTAAGGATGACGATCTCCTTTTTCAGACCGTTCTTCTTAGCGGCGGTGGTCATAAGATGAGGAAGAAGGCTGAGCGCCATATCCTTGAACGCGATCGTGGCACCGTGCCAGAGCTCGAGATAATATGAACCGCAGCTTTCGGAAAGAGGTGCGATCTCGGGAGTGTCGAACTTGGAATCATATGCGTTGGCAATGCATCCCCTGAGTTCTTCCTCGGTATAATCGGTAAGGAAGAGCTTCATAACCTCGTATGCGAGATTCTGATAATCCATCTCCGAAAGTTCTGCAAGAGTTTTATCAAGTGAAGGGATATGGTCGGGAACAAAAAGTCCTCCGTCCGATGCGAGGCCCTTTAAAACAGCCATCGATGCGGTGTACTTGACGCCTTCACCTCTTGTGCTCGAGTATGTAACTTCTTTCATAAATCTGATCCTTCCTGTGTTACAATATTTCCATGAACGGTAATTCTTCAAAGGGAGTCTATATATATGTGACTCCGTCGGGAAAAACTTTATACCGTGCCTCTGTTACCAAAAACGGCCGCCACATCTCCCTCGGTTCATATCCATCTGAGGATAAAGCCCACAAGGCTTATGTGACTGCTTTGAAAGTACTTGAAGATGTTAGCATTTCATTAAACGATTTTCAAGATTTTAAGGCCCTTAAATACGAAAAAGCCGTGATCCTGATCAATCTCAGGGATAACGGCATCTATTTCGGAACACCCATATACCTGAAAAAGGGTTATTTCAATTATCATCTGACCAAGGATATAGTCTTTACCTTCGATATAGAAGATCTCTTCTATTTCTCATCACACAAGATCTCTAAAAGGGGAAGGCATTTCTTCGTGGCCGATTACGGCTCGCAGCTTTCGATAGGCGCACGCTTCGGTCTCAAGGCTTATTCCATCGAAGAACGCGACTGCAGGTTCATAAACGGGGACAATCTGGATTTCAGAAGATCCAATCTCGAGATACTCAACACATATCATGGCGTCATTCCCGCAAAAGATGGAAAAGGCTACACCGCGCGCATCCACACCTCCGGCTATACGAAGATAGGCACCTACGATTCGGCTCTCGAAGCAGCCATAGCCTATAATAAAGCCGTCGACATCATCAAAAGATCTTCTTCAAAACAATATCCCGAAAATTTCATCGATGAAGTTTCGGGAAAGGTCTATGCCGAGATCTATAACTCCCTCGAGATAAATCCAAACATCAAATGAAACAAGTGAAACAGGGGAACGGTTCCGCCGTTAACCTGTTTCACTTCTGGGTATAGTCTATAAATGAGATCGTGATATCGGTAAGCCCGTTTACACCGCCCAGCGTGGCGTTGTCAGTATATTCCCACATTGTCATCGCATACGGATAATCGGGAAGATCTCCCGGATTATCCAGCCATATGTCTATATCAGAAAACTTGGAAAGATCTATTTCCTTTAAAAGGAATTCCTTGTCAGCATGAAGCGCACAGGAATAGCCGGATGCCTTGACGGTATCAGCAAAGGCCCTTAAAACATTCGTCTTTTCGGCCTTGGAGAGCATCTCGATCCTTGATGTATCGTTAAGCACAAAGCCCGCATCGATGGCAAGGGGATACTTTACGCTGTATTCTCCAATCGCAGAGATCAGTGCTACAGCTTCCTCGGCTGCCTCCTCGGGTGTTATGGCCTGCGATCTGAAATACAGTCCGACCTCAAGTCCCGCCTGTGTTGCCCTCGAGATATTATCCGCATAGTAATCGTCGAAGGTAATGGTTCCGCTTTCATATCCGCGGACACCGACCCTGAGCATGACAAAGTCTATACCCGAATCCTTAAGCTTTACAAAATCTATATAATCGTCATACTTGTCAACGCTTATTCCGAGATAGGATGTCTCTTTTCCGTCGATGTAATATGACATCAGATCCGACTGAAGCACAAGTGAAGAAGGATCGATATCGTTCTTGGGAAGATAGGGAGAAATGAGCATCCACTCTTCCTTGCCGTCCCTGTTTATGACAAGAGTATGTCTTCCGTCCGTAGCCTCGGGAGGTTCATCTCCTTCATCGGGCTCTACGGGCTTTTCTTCATCCGGTTCGCTCTGCTGCGCATCATCCGGATCCTCATCATCCTCGGGATACATATCCCAGAAATCAAGATCACCCGGGCCTATGACATCACCGGAGGGAGTTTCCTCGGGCTTAATAACGGGGCTTGATGTCTGAACAGGTTCGGTATCATGCTCTGCCGTGTTATGATGAGGACTTCTGTTCGTCAAAAGAACAATGACAATGATAAGGAGAGTCACAAAAGCAGTGACAACCAGAGCCGCAGTCATCTGAGGCGTAAACAGGTTCCTTTCATTGTCATCGGGAAGATTCATCTTATTTCTCATACGATAACCTTTTTGGGACACTTTTCAGCGCAGGCACCGCAGCCGACACATTTTTCCTGATCGATCCTCGCAAGGAAATCCGTTACAGTGACCGCACCCGCGGGACAATTCCTTGCGCAGAGTCCGCATCCGATACAGCCGGCACTGCATACTTTCATCACATCGGGTCCTTTGTCATTGGACGAACATGCGACTTTATATTTTGCATCATAAGGTACAAGACTGATAAGTTTTCTCGGGCAGATCTCGATGCACTTTCCGCATGCCTTGCACTTATCCTTATCAACCACGGCGATGCCGTTTACGATATGTATCGCATCGAAAGGACATACCTTAACGCAGGTTCCTCCTCCCAGACACCCCTGTCTGCAGGCCTTGGCTCCGCCTGCGGGAGAGAAACTCATCATCCTGCAATCGCCGGATCCGTAATAATCATAATTGGTACTTGCCTTATCGCAGTCCCCCGCGCAGGCAACGAACGCTACCTTTTTAACGCTCTCGGATGCTTCCTGACCCATTATCGCGGCTACCTTTACGCCCACATCATTTCCGCCGACCGGGCATGCATTAACGGGAGCTTCACCCTTAACGATGGCAGCGGCGAGTCCCGAACATCCGGGATATCCGCATCCTCCGCAGTTATTGCCGGGAAGTGCGGCAAGGACCTTCTCTTCTCTTTCATCCGTATTTACTTTAAAGATAATTCCGGCTGCGCCGAGAAAGATTCCGACGAATATTCCCACACATGCGACGCAGAGCGCGGCAGCAACAACTGTCATCATAACAATTCCCCTTTACAGAAGTCCCGAAAATCCCCAGAATGCGATAGCCATAAGTCCTGCGGTAAGAAGAACTATAGGCATTCCCCTGAAAGGCTTCGGTACTTCGTTGTATTCCATTCTTTCCCTGATACCGGCAAGGATGATGATCGCAACAGCAAATCCGACTGCGGTTCCGATGCCGTTTATGACACCCTCCAGCACGCCGTAATTCTTCTGTACATTACTTACGGCCACACCGAGAACCGCACAGTTGGTGGTGATCAGAGGAAGGTAAACACCCAGTGCCTGATACAGTGAAGGGATCATTTTCTTAAGGAACATCTCGACAAACTGAACAAGTGCTGCGATGACCAGGATAAAAACTATGGTCTGAAGATATGTAAGATTAAGCGGCACAAGGATCAGCTTGTATAATGCACCCGCAACAAAGCTTGCAAGCGTAATTACGAATATTACGGCACCGCCCATTCCTGCGGCGGTCTTGATCTTTTTGGATACACCGAGGAAAGGACACAGCCCCAGGAACTGACTGAGTACTACATTGGAGACCAGGGATGATCCGACAAGAAGGAGGAGCATATCTTTTATACCGTTCATTTTTATTTCCTCCTCTTCCTGTTTTTCTTTTTACCGTTCTTACCCGAAGGCTTGTCCGGTTCTTTTTTGTCTTCGGATTCTTCTGCTTCTTCAGCTTCCGAAGCTTCCCCGGATTCATCGGCGTTTTCGGCGGATTCTTCCTGTGCTTCCTTTTCGTCCGCATTATCTGCGTCCGCCTTGTTTACGTCCGCTTTGTTTTCTTTTACCAAAGGTTTGGTATCTTCGAGGATCTCGTCGATCTCATCGTCTTCCTCATCATACTCTTCCGCTTCTTCAGCCTCTTCTTCGGCTTTTCTTTCCTGTACCTTCCTGTATGCCTTAGCCTTAGGCTTTCCGCAGGCGGATGCCTGTGCACAGCCCGCACATCCCGAAGCACAGCCTGATCCAATCTTGGATACGTCCTTGCCCTTCGCTTCCATCTTGTCCTTGATGAAATTCTGTATGGCAACGAGAACGGCGAGTACAAAGAACGCTCCGGGTGCGAGAACAAATATCGTCACACTGTATTCTTCGGGAAATACCCTCATTCCGAAGAAGGTTCCGGAGCCTATGAACTCCCTGAAGATTCCGAGAAGGGTAAGAGCCACGGTGAATCCCAGTCCCATTCCGACTCCGTCAAAGAACGAAGGGATAACGGGATTGTGGTATGCATAGCTTTCCGCACGTCCGAGGATTATGCAGTTGACAACGATGAGAGGAATATAAATTCCGAGTGCGGCATTAAGCGAAGGGATAAATGCCTCCAGAAGCAGCTGCACCATGGTAACGAAGGATGCAACAATGACTATGAATGCAGGTATCCTTACCTTGTCGGGGATGACTTTCCTGAGTGCCGAGATGAAAAGGTTACTCAGCGCAAGTACCGCTGCGGTTGTAAGTCCCATTCCGAGTCCGTTTATTGCAGAGGTTGTGACCGCAAGCGTGGGGCACATTCCGAGCGTGAGAACGAAAGTTGGGTTTTCTTTTATTATTCCGTTATAAAGGCGCTCCAAAGATTTATTCATGCTGCGCCTCCTTCCATGGGAAAGAGTTCTTCCGAAACATCAAGCGCTCCGTTCACACAGTTGACGAATGCCGTGGTGGTTATGGTCGCACCGCTGATGGCATCAATCTCATTTGATGAGGTCTTTCCCGTTTTAGTAAATACTATATGATCGACATCAAGGTTATGGATCTGGGGAACGAGAACATCACCGGCTCTCATACCGAGACCCGCAGTCTCGGATATCTCGAGTATCGAAACACCCCTGAGTATTCCGTCGGAGGTAATTCCGCACATAAGTCTGATATCTCCGCCGTATCCTTCCGCAGATGTAACCTCTATGGCATACCCTGTCACGGATCCGTCAGTACCGATAGCCTTATATACATTGCCGACAGTAATGCCGTCTTTCGAAAGTTCGGCAATAAGTGATTCCGACGGAACATAACCGGTCAGCTCGAATGTGGCAGCCTCTGCAAACCCCTGCTCTGAGGGAAATACTGCATTGCAGCTTTCGATTACGGCCTGTTCCTTCTGAAGCCTTATGGGTTCTTCAGTGAGCATATTGACGAGACCGAGAAGAAGGCCGGATACAAGAGTTATCACAACAAGAACGAGTGCATCTTTGAGTGCGGAATTAATATCTTTATTCATCACCTGCCTCCTTTCTTAAACTCGGAGGCCGTAAGACCGAACGGTACGGGAACAGTGAATTTATCGATAAGCGGAACTAAGCAGTTTCCGAGGATTATCGCATATGAAACGCCTTCCGCAGAGGGTCCGAAGATCCTGAAGATTCCTGTCATGATACCGAGGAAGATTCCGAATACCGCCTGACCCTTTTTCGATACGGGCCTGGTCACATAATCGGTAGCCATAAAGAATGCTCCGAGCATAAGTCCGCCGCCGGCAAGGTGCGCGGAAATAAAAGCGGGATCGAATCCGTGTCCGCCGAATATGATCAGGAATATGACAAATGAGAGAATGTAGCTTCCGGGGATCCAGAGATCTATCACTCCGAACAGAAGGAGAATGCAAGCACCGATGAGTATCATGACCATGCTAGTCTCACCGATGGTTCCGGGAATGTTTCCGAATACCATCGCTCTGATATCAATGCTCTCTCCGCTCTTAAGAAGCGCAAGAGGAGTTGCACCCGTATAGGTATCGGTTGTAAAGTTCGTCATTGCAACAGGGAATGAAATGATGAGAAAGCATCTTCCGGCAAGTGCGGGGTTCATGAAGTTCTTGCCGAGTCCGCCGAACAGTTCCTTTACAACGATTATCGCAAAGGCACTTCCGAGAGCAGCCTGCCAGAACGGAATCGATACGGGAAGATTCATCGCGAGAAGAAGTCCGGTAACAACCGCACTGAGGTCTCCTACTCTTATCTTCTTTTTGGTGATCAGCGCAAAGACAAGCTCCGAAAGAACAGCCGAAGCCACGCAGACCAAGCTGACAAAAAGCGCTCTGATACCGAAATTATATACGCCGTATCCGAATGCCGGCATAAGTGCCAGTATGACGGTGAACATGAGCAGCTGCGTTGTGGCGCCGCTTCTTATATGCGGGTTTGATGATACTCTGGGAAGACTCATTTTAACGATTCCTTTTATTTTTTCCTTTTAGCCAGTTCCATCTTTCTCATTGATTTGATGTTCTGGGTAAGCGGTTTCTTCGCGGGACATACGAAACTGCAGCATCCGCATTCACAGCACTCCATACCGCCGTTTGCTACAAATGCCTCATTATCAAAATGCTCTGCCATATCGGAAAGCCTTCCGGGAACAAGTCCTGCGGGACATGCATATGTGCAACGTGAGCAATTGATGCAGGGTGTGGTCTCTACGTTCTCGAGAGGATCCTTTATAAATGCGAGTAATGCGGTGGAAGTCTTGGTCACGGGCACATCGGTCGTAAACATCGCAAAGCCCATCATGGGACCGCCGCAGATGATCTTGCCGGGCTTGACCTTGAACCCGCCGTTCTGTTCGATGATCTCCGTATAGCTCATACCGCAGGGAACCCTGAGATTCCTGGGCATCTTAACGGCATCACCCGTAACGGTTACGATCCTTTCCATAAGGGGTTTGCCGAGAACAACGGCGTTATAAACGGAGACAATGGTGTCCACATTGTTGACAATGCAGCCTACATCCGCGGGAAGCATCCTGGAATTAACTTTTCTTCCGGTAGCCGCAAAGATAAGTGACCTTTCAGATCCCTGGGGATACTTGGTCCTGAGTTCCTTGATGCTTATAAGATTTTCATTCTTGGAAAGCTTGGAAAGATGTGCTATGGCCTCGGGCTTATTGTCCTCGACCGCAATAATGCCGTGCGCATCCGAAAAAAGAGAGAGGATTATCTTGAGACCCTCAATGACCTTTTCTCCCTCTTCGATGATCCTGCGATAATCCGAAGTAAGATAAGGCTCACACTCGGCAGCATTACATATGCAGTAATCTATCGCATCGGGATCCTTCGGAGAAAGCTTAACCGACGTAGGGAAGCCTGCTCCACCCATTCCGACGATACCCGCTTTTCTTATACGCTCAAGTATCTCTTCACGGGACAGCTTTTCCCATTCACGGGCTTCTTCATACATGACTTCAGTGCCGAGACCGTCATTTTCTATAATGATGCTCTCGACCATATCGCCCGTGGCAACTCTTCTCTTCTCAATGCCTTTGACTGTTCCGGAAACGGATGAATATATGGGGGCGGAAACAAAGCCGCCTGCTTCGGCTATCATCTGTCCCCTAAGGACGGTATCGCCCTTTGCGACAACAGGTTTAGCCGGTGCACCTATATGCTGGCTCAAGGGGTATACCATTATCTCACCGGGCACGGCATCGATAATGGCCTTGTCCTTGGAAAGATCCTTGCCGTCATATGGATGGATCCCGCCTTTGAAAGTAAATTTAGCCATTTAAACCACCTGAAAATGTGTTTTTACATACAAAATAAATATACTCCAATCCGCCCTTTTTTTCCACAAAGACAGAGAAAAAAATAACCCGCACAGAAGCGTTACAAAAGTGCCTGTGCAATTGATAAAACAAGTCTTTTTTGATATAGTAATTAAGTTGAGATTATTCGTACATAAGAGGCGAGGTCATGAAAGAAACAACCCAGACTTTCGAAGATTTCAAATTGGATTACGATATTTCCGTTGCGGCCGATCCGGAGACCGTTCTGTTCCTTGATATCGAAACAACGGGATTTACCGCACGTTCCTCCGCGCTCTATCTGATCGGATGCGCTTACCTCTCAGAGGGCAAATGGTGCACCAGACAGTGGTTTGCGGAAAAGTACGAGGAAGAAAAGGACATCATCGAGAGCTTCTTTTCTTTCGCCAAGGAAGGCGGCTATAAGACTCTTATACATTTCAACGGAAATCAGTTCGATCTGCCCTTCCTTACCCAGAAGATCGAGGCACTCGGACTGGATCTTACGATAGATGATTTCGGCGGCATCGATCTTTACAAAAGGATCAGCCCTTTAAAGCATCTGCTCGGACTGTCTTCACTTAAGCAGAAGTCGATAGAGAAATACATCGGCATTGAAAGATCCGACGTCTTTTCGGGCGGTGATCTCATAGGCATATATCACGACTATGTAAACAACCCTTCCGAATTCGCACGCAACTCCCTGCTTCTTCACAACGAAGACGATCTCAAAGGAATGATCCGCATACTTCCCATGCTCTCCTATTGCGATCTTGTTGCAGGCAAGCTCAGAGTAGCAAAGGTACACGCAGATACATTTACCGATTACAACGGCGAGGTGCAGAGTGAGATCATCATGAGCATCAAGCTCGAATCTCCCATCCCCCGTTCGATCACGTCCTTCGCACACGGCTGCTACATCAAGGCAAACGGAGAAGATGCACAGATCAAGGTGCCTCTCTACAATGAAGAGATGAAATACTTCTATGCGGGATATGAGGATTACTACTATCTACCCGAAGAAGACACCGCACTGCACAAATCGGTTGCAACCTTCGTGGACAAGGATCACCGCACGCAGGCTACCGCAGCCACATGCTACACCAGAAAGACATCGAGCTATCTTCCCCAGTGGGATACGCTCTTCGAGCCACTCTTCAGAAGGGAGTACAGAAGCTCTGATATGTTCTTCGAGCTTACTGACGATCTCAAGCGTGACCGCAACGCATTCAACAAATATGCGGCGCACATCATCTCAATGCTCGCATCCACATACTAAACCCAAAATAACAAGAGCCGGGAGAGCTTATCTCCCGGCTTAGTTTTTTATAAGCGGGTGGCGTGAACTGTATGATAATTCGAGCCTGCGGCGTCTGCGTTAGAAACGGCCGCCTGGCCCGAACGAAGTGAGTGGCCTGCGGCTTGAAATGATACTTTATTTCAACAAGTTTCGCGCCTGACGCCGAAAAGGCGAGAATTATCATACATCGCGGACAGGATGTCCGAAAGACATGTTTGCAAGTACAGGGATGTACTTGCATGTCCACGACCAGGACCCGCTAAGATAATCAAAAAGCCGGGAGATAAACTCTCCCGGCTCTTGTTTTAAGGTTTTCCGTAGTAGAATGAGTTTTCCCTGACGTAGCCCATATCTTTGTAGTTCACGATCTGCTCCGTGGATCCGATGAAAAGGAAACCTCCGGACTTGATCGAAGCGAAGAACTTTCTGAAGACTTCATCCTTTGCTTCGTCGGTGAAGTAGATGAGAACGTTCCTGCAGACGATCATATCGTAACCCGTGTCGTATCTGTCCTTGAGAAGATTGTGCTCGCTGAAGGTTACGCACTTCTTGATCTCGTCGGAGATCTTGTAAGACGGACCAACCTGAGTGAAATACTTCTTTTTGAAATCATCGGGTACGCCTGAGATGGATTTCGCATCATAGAGACCGACCTTAGCCTTGGCGATAACGGTCTTATCGAGGTCTGTAGCGGTGATCTTGATCTGGTTCAAGGGTATGTGCCTTGAGAGGGCCATAACAAGCGAATAAGGTTCGTCTCCGGTGGAACATGCGGCGCTCCAGATCTTGAGCCTGGTTCCGAATCTTTCGATGAGCTTGGGGATAACAGTCTTGTCCATATAAGCCCACTGATCGGGATTTCTGTAGAACTCAGAAACGTTGATGGTTATATAATTGATGAATTCATCAAATAGGGCTTTATCTGTTTTGAGGGAACTTACGTAATTGTCGTAACCTGTGATCTTATTCTTGGTGATAAGATTGTCGATCCTTCTCTTCATCTGCTTCTCTTTGTAAGAGTTCAGATCGATTGATGTAAGCTTAAAGATCTCTTTTTTGAAATATTCGTAATCTGCTGCCATAAAACCTCCCTGTATAACGGAAAATTTTAGTATTTCATATATGATATCACATTCAGGATGAAAAAGAATCCCAAAAAAAATTGCTTTTTCTGACACTAACATCAGAAAAAGCAATTTTATCATTTAAGTGTTTAGGTATTACTGCTCTTCGTTTGCTACAGCTTCGATGTCAACGGGAACCTCATCCTCGTTCTCATCGGAATCGGGAGCGGTAAGTGCCTTTACGGAAAGGGAGATCTTGTGATCTGCCTCGTTGAAATCAACGATCTTGGCGGTAACTTCATCACCGACCTTAAGAACATCTGAAGGCTTCTCTACGCGATCCTTGGAGATCTGGGATACATGAAGGAGTGCATCAACACCGTTCTCGATCTCTACGAATGCACCGAAGTCGGTCATACGTGCAACCTTACCGGTTACGACACGTCCGATAGCGAACTTGTCATTGGCATCCTTCCAGGGATTCTCATCGTCAAACTTGAGTGAAAGGGCAATCTTGGTACCGTTGATGTCCTTAACGAGAACCTTGAGATTATCTCCGATGTGGAAGTTCTTCTTGGGATTCTCAACTCTTCCCCAGCTCATCTCTGAGATGTGAAGAAGTCCGTCAGCTCCGCCGAGATCAACGAATGCACCGAAATCGGTAACGTTCTTGACAACGCCGTCTACGATATCGCCAACCTTGATCTTATCAAGGAGTGCCTTCTGCATCTCTTCCTTCTTGGCTGCAAGAAGCTGCTTGCGGTCACCGATGCATCTTCTCTTGTGAGGATTGTACTCAACAACGACAAAATCGATGTCCTGTCCGAGATACTTGGAAAGATCCTTCTCGTAGCTGTCTGAAACAAGGCTTGCAGGAATGAAGATCCTGGTTCCGTCAACTTCAACGGTGATTCCGCCCTTGAGGATAGCGGTAACCTTTGCGGTGAGAACTTCCTGATTATTGAAAGCTTCCTCAATACGCTGGTTAGCCTTCTCCTGCTGAACTCTCTTATAGGAAACGATAACCTGACCCTCGCGGTCATCAACCTTGAGAACCTTAACCTCGAGCTTATCTCCGGGCTTTACAGCCTGAGTAAGATCTACGCTGTTATCGTTGGTGTACTCGTATTTACTCAGAATACCGTCTGACTTGCAACCAAGATCAAGAATGATCTCTTCGGGCTTAACATCAAATACGGTGCCTTCGACTACCTCTCCTGTATGTAATATGATCTTTTTAGATTCCTGCTCTTCCAGTAATTGTTCAAAAGTCAATTCCTCTGACATATTTTTGAACCTCCTCAATAATATTTTGCGGAGTGGAAGCCCCCGCGGTGATGCCGATCAGCTTAACAGATTCAGGTAGTTTGTATTCTTTAAGGTCTTCCGGTTTCTGTACACAGACCGTGTTCGGACAATTTGCCGAAGCGATCTCATAAAGCCTGCGCGTGTTAGAGCTTGCGCTCCCCCCTATGACGATCATGGCATCTGCCGATCTTGAAAGGACTTCGGCTGCATCCTGCCTGTCCTTCGTTGCTGAACATATAGTGTTCACAACGTTAGCATTATAACCTTTTTCGTTAATTATTTCAACAATTAATGAAAATTTCTTATGTTGGAAGGTAGTCTGGGCCACGATAGTGATCTCGCCCGATATTTCAAGGCTTTTCGCCTCTTTTTCGTCCCTGACCACCGTAACCGGTCCGTCGCACCATCCGCAGATGCCGATAACCTCGGGATGGGCGGGATTTCCGACTATAACGATATTCCTGCCCTTGACGCTCTCCTCATGCACGATATCATGGATCCTCTTAACAAAGGGACAGGTAAAATCGGCGACTTCACAGCCTTTTTCCTCAAGGATGGAATAAATATCCCTTCCTATGCCGTGAGCTCTGATGATTATGCAGCTGTCAGGCTCAAAATCCGTGGCTTCAAGGGTTTCTTTATCCTCTATTACCCTGACGCCCCTGTTTTCCAGGTCAGAAACAACAGTCTCGTTATGAACGATGGGACCGTAGGTGTAAATGGGTCTTCCGCTGCTCAGTTTTTCATAAACTCCGTCAACCGCACGCTTCACACCGAAGCAAAAGCCCGACGGATCAGCAAGTCTTATTTCTGCCATATTATTCTTTCCGGATGATATATCGTAAATATATCATCTGTTTATTTACAGAGCGAACTTATCTTTTCAACGACTTCTTCGATAGACATATCCGAGGTATCGACAAGGATTGCATCGTCCGCCTGCTTGAGGGGCGAGATCTCACGGGTCATATCGCGGTGGTCACGGTCTTCTATGTCTTTTTTGATCTCTTCGAAATCGGGATGCTCTCCCTTTGCTTCAAGTTCCAGAACACGTCTCTTTGCTCTTACCTCCGAGCTTGCGGTGAGGTAGATCTTAACATCCGCATCGGGCATTACAACGGTTCCGATATCACGGCCGTCCATGATGACTCCTCCGCGCTCCGCAAGGCCTCTCTGAAGCGAAAAGATCTGTGCACGGACCTCGGGAACGGCGCTTGTCACGGATGCGGTATTTCCGACCGCTTCCTCACGAAGTCTTCCGGTTACATTATTGCCGTTCAGATATACATTCTGGATACCGTCTTCGTATTTGATATCAACAGAGGCACCTTTGCACTTTTCGGCAACGGCGCTGCGGTCATTTACATCAATTCCGCTCTCGAGCAGATACAGAGCCACTGCCCTGTACATTGCTCCGGTATCGACATATATAAGATCCATTTTCTTTGCACAGAGCTTGGCTATGGTACTCTTTCCCGCACCTGCGGGACCGTCTATTGCAACATTCATTCCGTTTCTCCTTTTGATCCGTCAATATACCCCAAAGCGCCGATACCCGCAAGATAACCTGTTGACCATGCGATCTGAAGGTTGAATCCTCCGGTCAGTGCATCAAGGTCAAGTATCTCTCCTGCGATAAATAATCCGGGAACGATCTTGCTCATCATATTCTTGGGCGATACTTCCTTTACGCTGATACCGCCCTTGGTGATTATGGCCTCATCATATCCTCTTGTTCCTGTGATGTCGATTTCAAGGCACTTAAGAATACTGACAAGATTCTTACGTTCTTCTTTTATTATATCACCGCATTTTTTGTGCGGGTCGATCCCAGAAAGAGATGCGATGACCGGAACCATCTTGGAGGGAAGCAGATCCGGAAGCATATTGATAAAATGCTTTTCGTGATTATCGGATATCTCCCTTAAAAGCCTGTCATCAAGCTCATCTTCGGAAAGTGCCGGTTTAAGATCAAGAACGACAAGGCAGTCATCCGCTTTTCTTTTATGATAATAGCTGCTTGCGGACAAAACCATAGGACCGCTTATGCCGAAATGCGTAAAGAGCATCTCGCCGAAGTCTTCGTAAATGAGCTTGCCGCCGCTGTACATCTTAAGTCCGGTGTTTTTAAGTGACAGTCCCTGAAGATCCCTGCACCAGAGCTGCTTAGTCTCCAAGGGAACGAGCGAAGGAGTGCATTCCTTTACGCTGTGTCCCAAAGCTCCCGCAAACCTTAATCCGTCTCCGGTCGAGCCTGTTCCCGGATATGATAATCCGCCCGTTGTAAGGATCACCGCATCACATTCGAGAACCTTTTTATCTCCCAGAGTTATCTTAAAAACATCTTCTTTTTTTTCAATGCTCTTTACTTCGGAGTTCAGTCTTACCTCGACCTTTTTCTCGTCGAGCATTTTGGTAAGTGCTTTGATGACATCGGATGAATGATCCGATACGGGGAATATCCTTCCGCCTCTTTCTTCCTTCACCTTGCATCCGTGTTCTTCGAGAAGCCTGCAGATATCGTTATTGTCGAATACATCAAGCGCACTGAACATGAACTTCGGATTGGTCATGATATTCTTCATGATCACATCCTTGTCCGCAGAATTTGTGATGTTGCATCTTCCCTTTCCCGTTATGAAAAGTTTCTTTCCGAGTCGGTCGTTCTTTTCAAGAAGGATGACTTTGGTA